>JAOAIH010000053.1:903-22669 GCA_026414805.1 Spirochaetota bacterium
ATCGATTCATCATTGTTAACGGCGACTGCAACGATGAAGTGGGCACGGCATAGGAAGCACAAAAATGGATTAAAATTGCATTTTACTGGATTAAGACGTTTTTAAAAGTGAATCATTGGTTAAGTCGTTCACCACAAGGAGTAATGATGCAATTATATACAGCTCTCATTGCGTATCTCATGGTATTGATAGCACAGATGAGAAAAGTAACAAAGGTGAGAGTAATGAGAGATTATGTATATCCGTATTCACAAATGTTGATACATATAATAAATTGTACATATAAGGATATACATTTTGATAAAATTCTTCAGTTTTCAGGTTAAGGAATTAATGGTGCAGAAAAATAATAATATAAATATAGAAAACTAGCTCATAAAGATATAGATATTAAGTGAATCTTATCACTAATTACCTTTGATTAATATATCTATTTCTTTATCAATATATTTAGTTAGATCATAATCGATTTTATTGAATTTTCTTATTCCAAATCTAAGATTACCATTAAAAAAACCCAAGGGCGTATCATTTGTATCAAAAAGAGTTGCGTTATACTTAGAAGAAATAGCAGTTTTATTATATCCCATCAAATAAAGGATTGTAGGAAAAATGTTGAAGTGTGTTGTTTTATTAAAGTTTATGAAAAGAGATTTTCTTGATAATTGAATAAAATTTTTATTTTCGGTTAAAATCATCATCGGAACTATAACTTCCTGAACTTTTGAATTTTTGTTGGTACCATGTCTTAAATTAATATCATTTGTACCTTCATCAAATAAATTTTGTCCATGATCAGAAGTGTAAAATATTACTGTATCTTTTAATGAAATATTTGAAATTAATATTTGAAAAAAATTATTAACTGACCATCGAATAGCATTTCTATATGAATTAATTAGTTTTAATCTATCATTTGTTGGTAAGCCAAATGTCATGACTGGTGAAAAAATCCTTTCACTTTTTGGGTAACGTGATTCGTATGGGAAATGACATCCAGCTTTTACTAAGATTATAAATTTTTTTTCAGGTTGTTGTAGTAATTTTTTTAATATATTTGCAGCTTGATGATCAGTGTCTTCTTGGCTATTAAAGTTTGGTCTTATTATCAAATCAATATACTTAATTTCATTTTCATCCATATAGTTTTGAAACTGTAATTTTTGTGAATCAATGTATATAGTTTTAAATCCCGCATTTTTTGCGTATTGCCATATGAAAGGATTTGAAAATAATATTTTATGACCTTCTTTGCTAATAAGATCCTGAAGACTAATTCCCATTCTTAATATTGCATTACTTCCATTACTTCTATTATATGAAGAAATTGCTAAACCATAATTAATAATTTTATTTTTTATCATTATTAAATATGGTGTTGTTTTTCTATTATAATTTAGATCAATAAAATCACCTCTAATACTCTCATCAATTATCAGTACTATGTTTTTTATGTCGAAATGATGGTTTATAGGTATATCTACCTCTTTTCGTTTAATTTTTTTGTACTGAATATGTACTATAGCTAGATGAGATGTGAAAGGAATAGGAGCGAAATGAGGTGGCAAACCATCTATCCCCTTACCGTTGGGTTTTGATGATAATATAAATATTGTTGTGAATGGAATTATAATTAAAATAATTAAGATTTTATTATTTATCCGTAGCTTAATGAATTTGTCTATAGCAGAAAATGTTATAATAATTAAAATAAGAAAACGTGCAAAAGGAAATATTAGAATATTCCAATATGTAAATAATGCTTCATCAAAGTAGGATCTTTCATTCCAAAAAAGTGATATGGTTTCAGCGGTCAAGGTAGTATTTAGAGTTGAATAACAAATATCTACCAATAAATATGAAGTGAGAAATACAATAATTAGTATTTTCTTAAAAAATGTTTTTTCACCAATTATTAGTATTATAAATAGTAGTATGCTAGATATCCATGCTATGATGAAAAATATATATTCAATTGCCGAAGTATTAAGGTAATATTGATTTGTTTCATTAAAATCTTTTACAACTATGAACAGTAAAAAAATGCATATAAAAACTTTCAAGATGATAGTTAATATTTTTTTTTCAGGGATTATAATGTGTAGCATGTTTACTCGATATCTTATACTTACTTATTGGAATCTGCTGATTTTAACAAAATATGATAGAATATTTAAACTCATTATTTCTTTGGAATCATGCATATGTAATATCATGGCATTGAATAAGATTTTTATCTATTTTTTTTTAATAATTTTTTAAGTATAGTAGCACTTCATACTTGAAGTTCCTTTTGTTTTCAAGTCATGAATAGCATTATGGTGAGGGCATAAATTCTCATTTTATTGTCTAATTACTTACCAAACACAATATATTTTGATCCAAGAAAATTAATCACTAATCCCCCCATAATACCTATAAATACAGCCAGTAGGTAAAATTCTTTAAAATAGGGGTATGTTGAATACAGATAAACTGAGATAAACCAGTTAAAAAGGCCTCCTATGCTGCAAACAATAAAGAAATTCCTGTATTGTATGAGTAAATTTTTATGAGGTGAATCAGGGAAAGTAAGCTTCCTGTTTAGGAAAAAATTCCACGTTAATGCAACAATAAAAGCAATGGCACGTGCAATCTTGAAGTTTATGTGTAACAATCCATACGTAATAAATACTGTGGTCATATCCACTATCATGCCTGTTGAGCCTATAAGTGAAAAAAACAAAAACTGATACATGGAAGGGTACTTATAGTGAAAAAGTCTTTTCAAATGTAATAAGTATAGTAACTGCTCACGAAATGAAAGTTTGCTTTCTCCAAAAAGCCGCTCTTTAAAAGATATGGGTATTTCTATAATTTTATTTGGGTTGCATTTTACTATAATTTCCAGTCCAATTTTGAACCCCAGTGGGTTCAAAATATTGAGTATTTCAGGAGTTAAAATTTTTGCATTGAATGCAAAAAATCCAGCCATTGGGTCTTTTACCTTTGTAAACGGTCGGGCTAACATTTTGGATACCCATGCGTTGAGTTTGCGGTACCAGTTAAAATGCTCTGCTGAACCTCCTTCGACAAACCTACTGCCAATTACAAATTCAGCTTTGCCTTCAATGATTGGTGCAACAATCTCGGGAATTTTTTCTGGAGGGTGGCTTAAGTCAGCGTCCATTACCAGGTATATAGTCCCTTGAGCAAGTCGGAATCCTTCAATGACTGCAGAAGAAAGTCCACGCTCATTAATCCGTACCTTGATTGAAACAGGGAATCCTTTTTTCTTTAGTTCTTTTACTTTGTCTTCGATTCCATCTTTAGAATTATCGTCCACAATAATAACTTCATAGTCAAGTCGATGTGGTTTTACTGCTTTATCAATAGATTCAATAAGAACAGGTATATTGTCAGCTTCTTTATATGTTGGAACAATTATAGAAATAAGGTTTTTCATAAACAAATCCTTTATTTATTATAGGCATGTAGCGAATGCATTTTTTATTCTCACACTTTATGTTCATTGAAATGCGTACATATACTATCATTTAGATTATGGCGCAATTGCAAACTATACACATAAAAAAACTATTGACTCAATTTTACTTATTTACACATTATTTTAATAGTAAAAATAGTCAATTAATTTTATGGAGAAATTACTTGGCATTCAAAAATCCTGTCAAATCTTTTTATGAAATATTCCAGCGATCCACATTTCCAACTTTTTTATTTATTGCGATAGTTACTGTTATACTACGGCTGCCTTCAGTCATTATTGACTTTATTCATGTTGATGTTATTACTTCATATTTGCTGGCAAAGCGGGAGTTGCTGGGATTAACCTCTTCAATGAACAAAGGCTTACTGTATCACTGGCTCATGAAATTTTCTATCACGCATATAGCAGATACACCATCATCGTTTCATTTTTTAGGGCTATTGTTTGTTTTGGGAACAATGTTGGGAATCTATCACCTTTCAAAGAAAATCTATGATAAAAAGGTTGGATTGTTTGCTGCTTTTTTGTATGGTATTGTCATTTCATGCTATCATACCGAGTATTTAGCAGCAAATGGTGAAATATTTTATAATCTGTTTAATATCTTTGCATTATATTTCTATTATTGTGCAGTATATGAAAAAAAGAAGCTTTATATATTTTTTATAGTAATAAATATTATTGCATCATATTTGATAAAGTTTCAGGGCATATTCATACTGCCGGTAATTCTATCACATTTTATTTTCATATTCCCTCTATCTTTTGACAGAGAAAAATATATACGATTTTATAAATATATTTTGGGTATAATTTCCATAACAGCACTTTTATGTATAGGGATTGTTGTTATTGTACAAGCTTATACTCACATACATATATTTGAAAGGATATATTCGGCACTTTATGGAATGTACTCATACGTTGCCAACAGGGGCTTTAATCCGTTATTAATTATTGCTAAATTATTGTGGAGGGTATATCAGTTTTCAATTTTTCATGCTTTTTTTTGGTATTCTGGTATTATATTGATTATCAATGTTATAAAAAATTTCAGAAAGCAAATGTTTGATAGTGGAACTGTATTGCTTGTGTATGTATCCATTTGCTTTTTTATTCTGATATTTGCGGCAGGTTCACGAGTTTCAGTACATTACTTTATTCCCCTCATGCCAGCAGTTGCGATGCTATCGGCCAAACAAATTCTTGATGTGTGTACTGAAAAAGGGAAAAAACTGGTATTATATCAGATTATTTTTACAATTCTTTTCTTTTTATTTTGGCATTACAAAGATTTATACATTTACAAATATAACCATAACCTCAAGCACAACGAAAGCAAATGTACTGAGATTTTCAGAATAGCTGTGATAGGATCGTATGGTGAATATTTGCTGCCGCATAAAAGCCTGCTGCCTGCAATAAAATATATTAATACACACTATCCTGGTTCCTCTATGCTTATATGGCCAATGGGAACAGAAATTGATTATTTCACAAGTGGCAATTCGGTGGTGCCTTCATACTGGTTTAATGAAGGGGCATTGTTTGCGATAGTTCAAAGGGAAAAGGGCAATGCCGCATATATACATGAACATGAAAAAAGCATTATCACTATAATTGGTAAATATAAACCTGATCTTTTTGTTGATGTTGGTAGTACTGATATGATAAAGAAAGTTATGGTGTACAGAAAAAAAGGAGAACCAGCATATTACTTTAACATTCATGAAACTCCTATATTACGATTGGGAAGGTTTGGAAGCCTTGATGATTTTCCAGCAATAATCGAATACCTTAATGCACATTATGAATTTAAAGGATATTATGGGAAGGCGCGAATATGGACAAAAAAATAATTAATAAGAAGTGTTATTTTTATATACTGATGTTTTTTGTAATACTGGCTCTTCGCATACCTGCTTTGTATCACACCATTATTGATATTGATGAAGCTGCATTTGCAGAATTTGCAAATAAGTGGTTGGGGGGAGCTATACCCTATGCAGGCGTATACGATAACAAGCCGGTATTGACTTATTTTTTTTATTATATAATATTTTATCTTTTTGGTACTAATAATCTTTTTGCCGTTCATGTAGCAACAATTTTTGTGGTGTTTATATCCGCTTCTATTCTTTATTCATTTGTTGTAAGGATAGCTGGAATAGATGTGGCAAAGGCAGCCAGTTTATTTTTTATATTTTTAATGCATACGTATGAGCCAAAATATATAGCAACAAATACAGAAACATTGTATACGCTTCCCGTGTTGCTGTCGTTTATAGCTTATTATTGTGTTGTGTTGAAAAATAAGAATATTTTTTATCTGTTATTGTCTGGTATATGTGCAGGCATATCGTTTTTAATTAATTACAAAGCAGGTGTTATATTAGCTGCCTTTGGCGTATTTGGAGTATATACAATATTCTATGCTGAAAATAAAATGAATGAATTTATACAACAAATAAAAATTCTAACATTGGTTTTTTTAGGCTTTCTCATGCCTATATTTGTAGCAATAGCGTATTTTTATCATAAAGGTGCTTTGAGTGATTTCATAAACCTTGGTTTTTTGTATAATTTTAAATACATTCAAAGTGGCATGACAACAGTTCCGTATCTTAAAGCTGTTGCACGGTTTTTATTGTTTGTTATATGCAGTCTTCCATTATGGATTATTATTGTACAAAAACTTATAGCAAGGTTACATGCTACCAGCAATGATAAAAATCTGCTTGTATTGCTTACGATATGGTTAGTTGGCAGCATTTTTGCAGTGATGCTTGGGTGGCGGGCATATGGTCACTATTTTATCCAGTTGGTTCTACCACTTTCAATGTTAGCCGGATTGTTTTTTTTCCATGTGCCATCACATTATAAAAGAATGACATATATATATTTTGTGGTACTTGCTATAATTTTTACTATCTCTCGAATTAATATTCCTCTTACTTACCATTATCTTGGCGATAGCAATGCATTATCAGATGTTGCCTACAAAAAAGTTGCTGCAAGGGTGCAGCAAATAACATCTCCGCATGACACGATGTTTGTGTGGGGCTCAGGAGCTGTGGCTTATATTTATGCTAACAGACGTTGTTCATCAAAGATTATTATTACTGATTATGTTTCGGGGCGACAATTTGGTGTATCCAATGAAGATATGGGTGAAAACGTTAATAAGTATATTCAGTATCTTCGTGAAGAATTTATGAGTGAATTTATGAAAAAGCCTCCTGAAGTATTTATTGATACTTCCCCATCAGGATATTTTGGGTATGACAGATTTCCTTTAAGTAAATTCCCAACGCTTAGTAAAATGATTTACACTCATTATACATTTTATACTAGTATTGATAAAATGAATATGTATTTACGCAATGATTATATAAAAAAGTAGAAAGCTATCCGATTATTTTTATGAAAAATTATTGACACGTACGCTATATTTAATATGAAGGTTTTCATGCTTTGCTGGCGTAGCTCAATCGGTAGAGCAGCTGATTTGTAATCAGCGGGTTGGGGGTTCGATTCCTCTCGCCAGCTTTAAAGGGTGAGGTTCCCGAGCGGCCAAAGGGGGCAGACTGTAAATCTGTTGGCGAAGCCTTCGGTGGTTCGAATCCACCCCTCACCAAATAAATAAAAAGAGCTATCGCTTATAATTGTGCGATAGCTCTTTTTTATTGGGACTGGTATCCAGAAATGTCAGTATGCGTGATTAAGGCTGAAAGATTTTAGATTGCCTGGTTTAATTTTTCTAGCATTTCATTTATTTGAGTATCGGTCAGTCCATGTGCCTTGCTTCCCTGTTCAATGGTTTCGTATATACCAATGTGGCAACCAATACAGTGCAAACCATATGAAGCAAGAATCTGTGCTGCAGTTGGATATTTTTGAACAAGTTCGCCAAAGGTCATATCTTTTGTAATTGTATTTTTCATTTTAAAAACCTCATCTGCTGTAATATAATTGTATTGCATATAATATAGCATGGAGGGTTTCTGTTTTCAGAATATTATTTTTTAATTGAATATAATTACTGCATTATATAGTATGGTACACGTTAGATTTGGTTTAATGTTGTTCAATGTTCTTCATATCCTTAAAAAAGATTCAAGACTTCATTTGAAAGCATATGGATTTGAATATGAAATGTAAGATGCTTTTATGTACCAGGGTAAATATTTTTCTTCTTGTAGTAATATTTGTGTATTTTTTTAATTTTAAAAATTTGCATGCAGACAATTTTGCACGTGCAAGTTTATCAGACTGTCTACAGATAGCATTACAAAACAATATAAATATAAAAATGGCAATGGAGGATGTCAACACTGCATTGTTGAATATGAAAATCACTCAGGGAAGTAACAACATACAGGTAAATGGTACTGTTCAGACTATTGAAATATTGAAATCAAATGCAGTGAATAGTTCATTCAATGTCCCCGGCAAAGATACACTTATAGGTTTGTTTGTTGGTGCGCAGGCAAGTTACAAACTGTATGATGCCAATAAAAATAATTATGAGCGATTGCGTTTGCTTGAATATAATAATGTGGTATTATCAGCTTTGAAGGTAAAAAATAATGTTATCCGCGATGTCAAAATAGCGTATTATCAGTTAGCATTTGCAAAAAAGAAAAGTGAATTACTGGAAAAATTGGTAAAAAGCTTTGAAATAAAATATGCTAATGTTGAACAACTATTTAAAAATGGGCAAAGAACCATGCTTGATGTTTCAAAGGCACAGGTTGACCTGACTAATGCCCAATTGAATTACCAAAGAGCACAGAATGAATTTGCAGTTGCAAAAAATAAATTGTTATCACTGATGGGCATTCAAATTGAACCGTTTGATATAGATACTACTGGTTTTGATATCGATAGCTCTGTAGCTGATATACCACACAGTCTGGATGAGTTACTTGAACTAGCATCACAGTATTCTTTTGATATTAAATCTGCAGAAATTAATCAGGAAATTGCAAAAACACAGATAGATATTGAAAAAGACAAACGCTTTCCGGTTATAAATATTATTGCATCACTTGGATATGAAAACAGATCTATTCAGAATGGCGAGTTTACAGAATCATTGTCGGATAAAAATAATTGGAAGCCTACTATGCATGCTGGTGTAACAGCAAATTTCCCTATTTTTACTAGTGGTGTGTTATCTTCAAGTATTGACCGTGCTGCTGTTACCTATAATAAAGCCATGTATAATAGTAAAACAACTGTAGATACTCTGCAGGGGAGTATTAAAAGTTACTATACTTCATTAAAAGATATGAAAGTGCAATTGAATATATCACGCCAATTAATAGAAAATGCTAAGAAATATCTGGATTTAGTTCAGAAAAATTATGACAGGGGAATAATAACCCAAAATGAATTACAGGATGCAGAGTTGAATTATATAAATGCAACTATCGATTTTGTAAAAATTCTTACTGATTATTATATTAATTATAATCAATTAATAAGTTTATTGTGTATTGATGAAAATATTCTTTTTTCAAAAGAGGTTAATGCCAAATGATACAACAGTTGTTTTTAAATAATAAGAAAAAATTTGTCATTGCTGGTATTGTCATAATTATTCTTATAATAATATATTTTTGGGGATCTGGGGTTGATGATTCAGAGTATATTTATGATTACGATAAAGTTATAGTAGGTGAAATATCAAAGACTATTTCCACAACTGGGACAATTGACCTATTAGAACCTGTTTCTATATTATGCCAGGTTAATGGTGTTGTGCAGAAGGTATATGTGGATTTTAATCAGCATGTAAAGCAAAATCAATTATTGGCCTTAATCGATGCTGGGGATTTACAGAATGATATCTTAAAAATGCAGAAAAGACTTGAACAATTAAATATTGATTTAAAGAATATGGAAAATGATGTTCAGGTTAAAAGAAGCATGTACAAAGAGCATATGATTTCTGTCAGTGCTCTTGAAATGGCTGAAAATGAATACAAAAAGATGCAGCTGACATATAGCCAGGTACTGGTTGATTATAAAAATTTACTCCAGATGCAGAAAAATACACGAATTTATGCTCCAATTAGCGGTATTATTGTATCGCGTGATATTAATGAATCCGATCCAGTTGTACGAAATAAACGGTTATTCCTGATGGTACATGATTTGAAAACCATGCAAATTATGGTGGTAATAGATGAAACTGATATTGGCAAAGTAAAAAATGACCAGAAGATACGATTTACAGTGAATGCCTATCCTGATCAGACATTTACCGGAGCTATCAGGCAAATCAGGTTTAATCCCGTTAACAGGGGAGGGGTTATAACGTATGATGCGGTTGCGATATGCGATAATTCCCAGTATTTATTAAAACCGGGTATGACAGCAATAGTTACCATTGAAGTTGATAAAAAGCAAAATGTCTTAAGAGTTCCCAATGATGCGTTTACAGTTATTCCACCTTTTATTGATAAGTACAAGCTTGATAAGAATAAAAAGTATATTTGGAAGAAGAAAAGAGGATCAATTGTCCCAGTTGAAGTACAAACCGGATTATATGGGGATATGTATACTGAAATTAAAAAAGGCGATATAAAACCAGGTGATACTATTCTTCTACGTGTACGAAAACAGATTTCAATTAAAAAGTAATATTACCTGTATGAACACTCCAATAATTAATATTGAAAATCTACACAAGATTTACAAGTTAAGCGAGGAAGTTTCAGTTCATGCCTTGAAAGGCGTGTCACTGAAAGTGAAAAGAGGTGAATTTGTTGCAATAATGGGAGCTTCTGGCTCAGGAAAATCTACGTTTATGAATATATTGGGTTTTTTGGATACGCCTACTTCGGGAAGATATATATTAGATGGCATTGATGGTACATCTTTAAATGATAATCAAAAAGCTGAAATACGGAATAGAAAAATTGGCTTTGTATTTCAGGGGTTCAATTTGCTTTCACGTACTCCAGCTATAGAGAATGTGGAAATGCCGCTATTTTATAGGGGTGGCTTTACTCATGAAGAGATGAAAAACAGGGCAAAAAAGCTTTTGGCAATGGTTGGATTATCCGGAAGAGAGATGCATCATCCCAATGAACTATCTGGTGGTGAGCAGCAGCGTGTTGCAATTGCACGGGCATTGATAAATGACCCTGCTATATTGCTTGCCGATGAGCCAACAGGCAACCTAGATACAAAGAATACATACGAAATTATGAATGTATTTACCAGACTAAATAAGGATTATAATATCACAATTGTAATGGTAACACATGAGCCTGATGTTGCTGAGTATGCCGATAGAAAGGTTGTTTTCAAAGATGGCATGATTATCGATGACAGTCCAATTAAAAAGTTAAAAAGAAGCAGAAAATAGTATGGATTTTACTAATCTTTTAATCACTGCATTACGGTCACTTTCGAAAAATAAAGTTAGGTCAATGCTCACAAGTATTGGCATAATAATTGGTGTTTCTTCGGTCATAGTGATGATTGGAATAGGAAGAAGTGCTCAGATTACAGTTGAAGAAAGGGTGGGTACCTATGGGAAAAATGCAATGGAGATTGCTTCCTTTAGAAATTTATTGACTGAAGCCGATGCACAAAATATTAAAAGCAAATTTCCTCAGGTGCAATATGTTTCTATTGTCATTACAAAATCCAGTGTGCAGGTCAATTATAAAGACCGTTCAACGATAAGCGGCATGTACGGTGTGGAAAACGACTATTTTAAAATGAAATTGTGGCCTTTGACCTCAGGTAGATATTTTACAGACGTTGAAATAGCTACACATGAAAAGGTTGTTATAATAGGTGCAACAGTGATGAAGGATATCTTTATTTACGAAGAACCAGTGGGGAATATTTTAATTATCAATAATGTACCTTTTAAAGTAATTGGAGTGTTGTCAGAACTTGGTGAATCATTTGGTGGTAAGGATTTTGATAATGTAGTAGTGATACCTTATGGTGCAGCGCAGCGTAAAATAATTGGTAACAATAAAATTGACCGTATATATGTATCAGTGTATTCAGATAAACAAATGGATGAGGCGGTAGAACTTATTAAAAATTACCTGAACAGAGTGCATATGATAACATCTGATACTAATGAGTTCAGGATAACAACCAGTAAACAGAAGCTTGAAATGGCTGAATATATTTCCAAAACATTATCACTGTTGCTGGCGGGTATTGCATCAATTTCGCTTTTTGTGGGGGGTGTTGGCATAATGAATATTATGCTTGTGTCTGTAAGTGAGCGTACTCGCGAAATAGGGATACGAATGGCTATAGGTGCAAAAAAGCGGGATATATTGAGTCAATTCTTAATAGAATCGGTAACTTTAAGTGGATTAGGTGGCATTGTTGGAATTGTATTGGGGTTAATTGTGTATTACATAATAACCTATATAGTAGAATGGCCTTATATATTTTCGCTTACTTCAATTCTATTATCATTTGTTTTTGCATGTGCAGTTGGCATATTTTTTGGGTATTATCCTGCCAAAAAAGCTGCTGATTTAAAGCCTATTGAAGCATTACGGTATGAATAAATATTTAAAATTTTCTTTAAATCCCTTCAAGACATAATCCATAATATTCCGATATTATATCTGACATAAAAAAATATATTGTAATATGAATAATTTATAGTATCCCCGGTAGGACAATTGCGAATCAAGGAGGAATATTATGATGAGGTGACAAACATTGAAAGACATAATTGCAATTAAAAGGTTTAAGCGATTTTTACAGATTGAAAAGGGGCTTTCTCCTAATTCTATTTATTCGTATACGTATGATTTAAAAAAATTTGCAGATTTTCTTGCACGAAGAAATAAAACAATACTTAATGCCACGCAGGATGATGTGGAGCAATTTTTGTTTTTTGAAAAAAACAAAAAGCGAAATTCTGCACGTACTCTTGCGCGTTCTTTGGCAGCAATAAGGCAATTTTATAATTATATAGCTAGCATTGAGAATATAAACAACCCAACAGTAAAAATTGAGACCCCTCATTTTCAGAAAACATTGCCAGATTTTTTATCAATTGAAGAAATAGATAGGCTTTTTGCATCAATCAGGGAAGATGATATATATCAACTTAGAGATAAAGCTATATTTGAATTGTTATATTCAGCAGGGTTGAGGATATCTGAAGCAGTTGAGTTAAAAGTTGTTGATGTTGATTTGAAAAATAAATTTTTAAAGGTATTGGGCAAAGGCAATAAAGAAAGAATTGTGCCAATTGGTGATGAAGCAAAACGCCTGATAGAAAAATACCTTAATGATTCCCGCCCTATTATTTTAGGAAACAGAGTAAGTGAATATCTTTTTATAAGCAAAAAAGGTGGTATGTTGAATCGAAAATCAGTGTGGCGCCTGCTCAAAGGATATGCAAAAATGGTTGACATACGTAAAAACATAACGCCACATACGTTGCGCCATTCATTTGCCACGCATTTACTAGAGCGTGGAGCAGATCTTAGGGCAGTTCAGGAATTGCTGGGACATGTTGATATTTCCACAACACAGATATACACACATTTAGCCCGTAAGCAATTGCAGGAAATTCATAAACGTTTCCATCCAAAAGGGTAACAGCATAAGGATTTGGTATGGCGATAGCTCATGTTTTCAGATTTTTGCTTTTAATAGCCTTTGTTTTGATATCAGGTTGTGTACCTCCGCCAGAATATCTGGCCAAAACTGGCAAGAGAATTGGACTTGATAATGATTATATTAAAGTCCTTTTATTGCGTGACCAGTTAAAAGTTGAAATAGTAACCACAGCAAAGACAAAAGTAACAAAGCTACAAAACAATGCTATTGTATATAATGGGGATGCTAAGCGATTTGTAGTATTTGATAATCAGCTTTCTCAGGCACTTCAATTTGAATCGTGGAATAATGAAATTCAGGTAAATGGTATTAGTGTACGTGGTATGATTCAGCTTTACCCTGTTGTGGGGAAAATACAGGTGGTCAATGTGTTAAAAATGAATGAATATCTGTACGGAGTATTGCCTTCAGAGATAATGCCAGGTTGGCCTATGGAAGTTCTGAAAGCACAGGCTGTTGCAGCGCGCACCTATGCGTATTATCATTTGATGAAAACGGGCAGTACTTACTTTGATCTATATGGAACCCATAATTTTCAGGTATATAAAGGAAAGACAGTTGAAACACAAGCAACAAACAAAGCTGTGGATACCACCGCAGGCATCATCATGACGTATAATAATAAACCTATACTTGCATATTTCCATTCAACATGTGGTGGTAAAACTACCGATGATAGATATGTATGGCAGGGTGAGGATCTACCGTATCTAAACTCGGTAGTATGCCCGTATTGTAAAAATTCGCCTAATTATAGTTGGCAGGTTGAGCTTACATTAAATGAAATATATGAGGCGCTGGTGAAACGGTATAAAGCGGTAGGAAAGATTAAAGCAATCACGTTAGGGCGGGAAGATACTCGTGTAACTGTAGTAAAAATAGAACATGAAAATGGTTTAATAAGGATGAGTGGAAATGATTTTCGCTTGATGTTTGAAGCAAAAAAGATAAAAAGCCTGTATTTTGAAGCAAAGCAAACACCAACAGGATTAATGTTAACAGGCCATGGATGGGGGCATGGAGTAGGTATGTGCCAGTGGGGTGCAAAGGAAATGGCACAGCAGGGAATGCGATTTGATCAAATACTTACCTATTATTACAGAGGTATACAAATAGTTGCCTATAATGGACCAAGGTGATGTATAAATATATATGACTATATATCAAATACTGAAACTTTATTACATGAGCTATCGCATATAAATAAAAATCAAATTTATTACCAATTCTTAAAGTATATTACAAGTACATAGTAGAGAAAAATTTTTATTGCGTTCTATTTACAAATTTTACAATTGGTAGCATGGATAAAAATTTATATTTGTTGAGTAGCTATTATTTTGAGCTTCCCGAAGATCTGATTGCCAAGCATCCATCTTCAAAACGGGAAGAATCCAGGCTGTTTGTTCTTGAAAGAAAAAGCAGACGATATATACATGAAAAATTCTATAATTTACCCCAATATATTAATAACAATGATATTTTGATATTTAACAATGCTAAAGTAATTCCTGCCCGAATATATTGTACACGTAACACAGGGGCAATAGTAGAACTGGTTTTGACAAAAAAATTACAAAATGGTATGTGGGAAGCTATCTGCAACCGTTTAAAAAGAATCAAACCAGGTGAAGTGTTACATCCAATAAAGAATAATTCAATTTCGATAGCTATTGAGGAAAAACACCAAACAGGTATAACAGTAAAATTTGAGCCTTCCCTAGATTATGCAATGCTTGAAGAAATTGGGGAGATACCTCTCCCACCGTACATACAACGCTCTCCAGATAAAACAGATTATGAGCGGTATCAGACGGCTGTATGCTAAGGAATATGGAGCGGTAGCAGCACCTACAGCTGGATTACATTTTACAGATGAATTACTAAATCAAATACGAGATAAGGGTGCTCAAATAGCTTTTTTAACGTTATATGTATCGTGGGGAACATTTCAGCCTGTTAGAGTGGATGATATCAGGTTGCACAAAATGCATACGGAAGAGTATTTCCTGCCCAAGGAAACCGTAGAAGCTATTTACAAAGCAAAAGAAAGTGGAGGGAGGATTATAGCTGTTGGCACTACATCGCTGCGTGTACTTGAGTCAGTATATTCTAATGGCAAGTACAGCTATGGACATGGTGCTACTGACATTTTTATTCATCCACCATATAAAGTTGAATCAGTGGATGCTCTAATTACAAATTTCCATACACCAAAGTCAACACTGCTTATGCTGGTTGCAGCATTTGCGGGATACGATTGTATTATGGATGCATATAAGGAGGCGGTGAAGGAGAAATACAGATTTTTTTCATATGGAGATGCAATGCTTATCATATAGTATAATATGGCATGTAATGTTTATGTTAAATCAATTGTATTTTTAATATTCAATATATTCGATTAAATGTTGAAAGAGAATTTTTTTAAGAATAAAAAAAATTTTTTAAAAAATTATTGACATATTGTCTTATGTTAGTTAAATTGCTTATTGATTGGATGTCCAATAAATTAAATGAAATTTCAAATTTTTATTTTTTTTATCAAAATATTGGTTGGACATTCATTCAAATGTTTAAAAAATTACTTAAATAATATAATACGATGCTATTGAAAGGGTGCATACATACACATACTACTTGTTCTGACGGAACGCTTACTCCGCAACAGGTAGCGATGCGGTATGAAGAAAAGGGGTATGATTTCATAGCCTTTACTGATCATGATTACCTTTTAAAACCTGGTTGTGATGCAATATACAACAATGTTAAATCGGGTATGGTAATTTTTCCAGGTGTGGAAATGACTGTTTTTTTAAAAGGATACATACATATTAACCGAATTTTTGGCGAAACCCAGATTCTTCATGTATTCAATCACCTACCTGAATATGATCTGGATATAGATCAAATCATGGATCGATTATATGAACTCCAAAAAATGTTCACTATTGATGTAATGGAAATCACAACAAAAGGTTTTAAAGTAAAACGTTTTGATGAAATGACATTTCCTCATCCCTCAATAGTTTCTGATGATGCACACGCGGCTATTGGAATTGGCAGGGCATGGATTGAACTTGATGCAAAAAGAGATAAAGATTCAATATTAAAGGCAATTAAGAATGGAGATTTCTGGAACTGTTATTGTTAACCAAGTGTATAATTTACAATTAGCATATAATTAAATGAAAGGAGGTTCACTAGGTATGTCTAATCGAGTTGCTATCTGTGCTGTTGCTCAGATAAAGAATGACCCCAATCTATGGTATGCGCGTTTCCAGAATATGCTATTGGAATGTTTTGAGAGCATAATGCAGCAAACCAAGGTTAGCTTTGATATGGAAAAGGGGATACGCTCAGTTATTACCTGTTCGGATGATGTATGGGATGCGCGTACTATATCAAACAATGGTATGACTGATGTGGTTGGTGCTCATTTCAGGGGTGAAGAGAAAATGGCGCAGGAAAGCCTTAATGGGTTGGGATATGCTATGGCAAGCATACTCTCGGGGCATGATGATGTGATTCTTTTTATGGGGCATATGAAAGAATCACAAACTGAAAGCCGTAATATGTGTACAAATTTAGCCTTTGATCCGTTTTATTGCAGACCGCTTGGAATGGACTTTGTAAACGTAAATGCTATGCAGGCACGAGCCTATATGGAAAAATCAAAAGTGACTGAAGAGCATCTAGCTAAAGTGGTTGTACGTTCAAGGAAAAATGCAAAGAAAAATCCTTATGCGCGAGAAAATGAACAGATTTCAGAAGATGATGTAATGAAATCTCCCTTAATTGCAGATCCGTTGCGACAACTCCATTATTACCCTGCAACTGATTGGGCTTTTGGAATGTTACTATGCTGTGAAAAGCGTGTGAAAGAATTCACAGATAATCCAGTATGGATTACAGGATATGCAAGCTGTATGGATAGCTACTTTTTAGGGGATAAGGACCTAACATCAAACTTTTCACTTAAAAATGCTACAGAAAGAGCATTGAAAAAAGCAGGAATCAAAAATGTTACCAAAGATATTCAGCTTTTTGAATTGTGTGATCATGCTGCATATCAGTTACCGATGTGGGCTGAAGGCATTGGTCTTACAAAAGAAGGTGCTGGCGGTAAATGGATACACGATGGTGGAATGGATGAATTCAATGTGAATATATCTGGCGGAATGTTAAACGGTAACCCACTGCTTTTAGGTGGAGCTGCTAGAGCTATCGAATGCTATTATCAGCTGACAGGCCAGGCCGGGGAACGTCAGGTTAAGGGTGTCAAACGTGCACTAGCACAAAGCACGTATGGAGCCGCTGGCCAGCATCAAGCTGTAGTAATTTTTGAGGTGTAAGGAGGGTGAGTATGGCACATAAAAAGAATAGAAATGTGGCAATTATTGGAGTTGGGCAAACCAAGCACTCAAGCCATAGAGAAGATGTAAATCAGCCTGAATTGATACATGAAGCAGTTTCTGCTGCCTTGAAAGATGCAAATATAAGCATAAAGGATGTGGATTGTATTGTTCATGGTAATATGGAGCTTTTTGAGATGATTCATCAACCGGATTTGTGGCATGTTCTGGGAACAGGTGCATATGGGAAAGATAGTATCAGAATTACCACAGGTGGTACTGTTGGCACAACTCTTGCATGTGCAAGTGATAATTTAGTTGCCTCTGGGATGTATGATATCGTTATGGCAGTTGGATTTCAAAAGCTACAAGAAGGCCATACTACTGGTGGCATTACAAATATGGCCGACCCACTATGGTTTAGAAACCTACAGACAGGTGCGTTGACTGGTTCCACTGCTTATGATATCATTCAGGAGTTTGGCGAAGATAGAGCAAAACGAGCTGCAATGATGTACCGCATCATAATGGATAAGCATGCATGCCTTAATCCAAACGCACATAGGGCATTTGGGCTGGATTTTGATCAGATTGATACGTTAATGGAAACTTCACCACGATTGGTGGGTGAATTGCGACTGATACATATGTGTTCGCAATCTGATGGTGCTTGTGCGGTTATTTTTGCCTGCGAAAAAAAGGCTAAAGAGCTATCAAAAAAACCTGTATGGGTGCGTGATCACATAACAATTCATCGTGAAGAAACATTTAATATTTTTGGCTATCACAAAAATTATCCTATAAAGAAAACTATGAAATTTGCAGCAGAGAAATTGTTTGAGCGTAATGATATTAAAAACCCTTTAGAGTATTTTGATGTCTTTGAAATGTATGATCCTGCAGCATGGTGGGGATTGGATTGGTTGCGAGACTTCTTCTTGTTAAAAGGTGATGAGCATGTAAGGTTGGTTGAAAACAAAGACATAATGATAGGTGGTTCTATGCCTATAAATCCATCAGGTGGTGTTATAGCAACAAATCCTATAAGTGCAACTGCTCTGTTACGAGTGGCTGAAGCCGCACTGCAAATACGAGGTGATGCTGGTGCTCATCAAATTCCCAAAGAGGTTAAGCATGCACTGGCATCAGGATTTGGTGGAACAATGTGGACAGTTTTAATGATGTTAGAAAAAGAATTACACTGGTAGGAGGTCAATATGGAATACTGGGGTGTTAAAGTAGAAGATATATTTGATTCAATGAATGACCGGTTTAGGCCAGAGGGTGCTAAAGGGGTCACAGCAAAATTTGGTTACAACATTATTGGTGAAGGCAAATGGAAAATAATTGTTACTGAAGGCTTGTTGGAGATCATCAAGACTGATGACATTAGTGATTGCGTTGCAGTTATGGAGTGTGATGGGGAAACATTTGTAGGAATTAATATTGGCAAAGTTGATGCTGCAAATGCCTTTAGTAGTGGCAAGGTAAAGATTGAGGGTGATCTTGGACTGTTTGGAAAAACCGGTAAGATGTTCAAGAAGTATGTACCAAAAAAAGCAGCTATGTCAACTCGGGATTACATACTTGATATGTTTGGTACTCTGGTATCCCGATTCCAGCCTCAGAATGCACCACAGGAAGCAGTGATTGTATATGATATTGGTGGTGCTGATGGTGGGGTGTGGACTGCCTATATCAAAGATGGAAAAATTGAACTTAAAGAAGAACGAGCAGAGAAGTTTACTGTAAAACTGGAAGTGCAGGAAGCTAAGGATTGGGTTGATGTAATGCTTGGAAAAGTTGATGCATTTTCGCTATTATCGGCAGGGAAGGCGGCGATTGTAGGTGAAACGCAACTTGCTTTGAAGTTGGGTGAGATATTTGCTAAATATCAGGACCCGATGGCAAGTGGTCCTCCAGAACAGGAATTAATTGTTTTAAAGAAAACTATTTCGATTGGCCAAAAATTTTCAACAGGGCCAGTTATGGGTAAATTTTTAAATGCATTAAAAGAAAAGAAAATATTAGGGAATAAATGTCCCAAATGTGGACGCATTCAACTACCTGCCCGTGAAGTATGTGCAGAATGCCGTGTTCGTGTTGATGAGTGGGTTGAAGTGGGACCAAAAGGTCAGGTTAGGTATATGGAATATGTCTACTATGCAAGCCCAGACCCATTGACAGGTGAAACACGTGAGACACCGTATGGAATGGCAAATATACTCCTGGATGGATGTCGGGGTAATGACACCTTTGCGCATCTTATAAGAAGAGACCAAATTGATAGAATAAAAGGTGGAAAGGATGATGTTTCCGGAACTCGTGTAAGACCTGTTTGGAATGAACATCGCACTGGAAGCATCTTTGATATTAAATACTTTGAGATTGATGAGTAATGGAGGAATGGTATGGCACTTGATTATGATAGGAAAGATTGTTTTATAGTTGAAGGAAAGTTAGCATTGCCTTATACTTATTTTGCCGGGAGGGTGGGAAGTACTTTTATTACTACACTTCGTGATAAGAAAAAGATAATGGGTGTTAAATGCCCGGTATGCAATAAGGTATATGTGCCACCTAGGCAAACATGCGAACGTGATCTTACAGATATACGCGACAATTGGGTGGATGTTGGTCCTTTGGGTGAGGTGGTAAATTTTACTGTAGTCCGCTATGATGACAAACACCTGCCCAAAAAAGCTCCATATGTTATGGCACTGATAAAATTAGATGGTGCAGATACTCCTATTGTTCATATTTTGGACGGCATTGCACCTGAGGAAGTGAAAATTGGAATGAAGGTGGAAGCAGTATTTTCATCGTCACCCACAAACACTATTCTTGATATTTCTCATTTTGCACCAAAGAAGCCTGAAAAAGCATTTGTTTCAGAACGAAAACCTGAAGGTGCAAAGAGGGAGGAGCCAATCATTTCTGAAGAAGATAAATTATTGCGCGAAAGGAGGAAAGCTATGTCAAAGAAAGTTATTATAACTGCAGCATTAGCAGGTGCTGCCACTATGAAGAATCAGAATGAGGCTGTGCCATATACCCCACAGGAATTTGCCGAAGAAGCATACAAATGCTATAAAGCAGGTGCAGCTATGGTACATGTACATGCACGTGAGGATAATGGTTTCCCAACTCATGATCATAAGCGTATCAAGGATACACATGATGCAATTAAAGAAAAATGCCCTGATATTATTGTGAACCTAAGCTCAGCAGTGGGTATGGGCAAAACACCTGAACAGCGTATAAGCCAGATAATACATGTAAAACCTGAAATGGCTTCGCTCAATACCAATACTATGAACTTCAGCATTATTGACCGCAAGACCGGCAAAATATTCATAGACTTTGTTTTTGAGAACACTTTTACCATGCTGCAGGATTTTGGTAAGGCAATGGAAGAGAATGGCGTAAAGCCCGAAGTTGAAGTGTATGATCTTGGTGGCCTTGATAACTGGTATCTGATTGCAAAACAGGGATTCTTTACAAAGCCATATAACTTCAACTTTGTATGGGGCGTTGCAGGAGGTATGGGATTCAGGCCGGATATGTTTATGGTATTGAAAAACGCATTGCCTGAAGATTCCAATTTTACCACTTGTGGAGTTGGAGTTGAACAGTTCCCAGCAGTTACCATGTCATGTCTTGTTGGCGGACATATGCGAGTTGGTCTTGAGGATAACATAAGAATACCCACCGGCGAGTTAGCAAAGGGTAGTTACGAGCAGGTTGAGTGGGCAGTACGCATAGCCGAATCGTTGGGTAGAGAACCCGCCACACCAGATGAAGCTCGTGAAATAATGGGAATACGCAAGCGATAGTTACTGAGTAACACATCCCTGCTGACATGTTTGCCATGCGGGGATGTGTACATCCATGCAAAAGTACTACAAGGTGCAGAGGTAGATAGTATGAGTTCCAAGTGTTATTATCAGATGGAAAAAGAGAATGTTGCAGTTGTGTACTTTGATAATCCCCCATTGAATGCATTAGATGAAGAGACAATGGAAGCATTTGAAAGTATTATGAATAAGCTTATTGAGGACAATAATGTGCATGTCATAATGTTAACAGGCAAAGGTTCCACATTTGTTGTTGGTGCTGACGTCAATGCAGTACAACAGGTTGATACGTATCAAAAAGGTGTAGATGTGACCAGCAGGGCACAGGCAATAGTTTCTTTATGTGAGCTGTCGCCAAAACCTGTCATTGCAGTTATTAATGGATTATGTCTTGGTGGTGGTATGGAGATAGCACTGGCGTGCCACATGCGAAT
>JAOAIH010000054.1 GCA_026414805.1 Spirochaetota bacterium
CAATGGTTGAGACTCTTTACAATGGCACGCCGGCAGAGAGTATTATCATGAGCTGTCACCAAAGCCTTAAGGTAAGGGAATACAAGGGGAATGGGGAAACCTTTGCTGCTCTTGGGGAATTTACACGGAAGTTTGGCGGATAATCTAGTGTCACATATAATGCGATAGTTGGAGTTTATAACATTATACGAGTGGTAAAAAAATTATTCTTATAATGAAGATATGTGCAGGATTAGGTATGTAAATAATGCAAAAAGAACATTGAATTAGTAGTAATTTTGTTACCAACAAAATTAAAATTTATAGAAAAGTGTATATGATAATACTAAAATATAACTTGACAAATATATAATGATGTGCTTTTTTATAAAAAAATATATCTAAAATGGTACTATAGCGTTTAATTACTATATATATTATAATATATATTCGTAAACAAAGAAAAGTTTTATTAAAATATAGAGAATAATAAAAGATTTAAGGAAGGAATTGTTGTAATGGTAAGAGATATTTTTACTTTATACTATCTCCCCGTTGCTATATTCGTTTCACATATTTGCTGTATAATAGTTATAGCTGTTATATATAGTATAAAGAAATTCAATATACTGTTGCCAGTATTCCTACACTCTGTAGTATTAGCAATAATATCATTGAAGTTTGTCTACCCAATATACATGTATATTGATACCCGCCATTATTTTTATCCAGTGATATTTATTTTAATAGCACTATATGGATTAGTAACACTAAGTATTACTAATAATAATTTTAAAAGCTCATTATATAATTTTATTGGCTCTATAATTGGAAAAAGTGTAATTGTTACTTCAGCTATAGTAATCATTGCTGATTATAAATATGAATATAGTACAATTATGATAACTTCTGCTGATATGATATTGTCAACAGGTGTTGTTTTATCAACTCGCAACCAATTTACTCAATACCCTGTGCAATGGCCTTATAAAGAATTATTTATGCTTATGATACTACTAACAATTATATTTTGTATAATTACAACCTTCCTACTACAGATAGTACATATACTGTTGTATTTTTTTGCAATACTATCAGCAAGCTATATAGTTTTACTTACAAAATTTTTGATAGCTTTGGGCAATGATACTAATGGAGAATACATATGTTCTGAAGAGTATTTCTATAATACAGGCAGGTATGATTCAATAATCAAAATCATCAAAGAACATGTGAACGAACATTATACATTACCTATTGATAAATATACAATTGCATTACAATGTGAAATGCATCCAGATTATATATCAAAAGTTTTTAAAAGTGAAGAAGGAATAACAATAAATAAATATATTCAAATTGTGCGTATGGAAAAAGCTTACAAGTTAGTAATGGACACTGATAAAAAAATAATTGAAGTAGCTTTCAATGTAGGCTATGAGAACCTGGCTACTTTTTACAGACATTTTATGCGACACCATAAGAAATCGCCACATCGATTGCGGAAGGAAAAATCTATTCCTTGAAGTGATTATAACCCGACACAAGTTTTTGCTTCAATTAATGATTTTTTCTTACAAGCACAATAGTATTGGTACGATATCTGCAATGCACGTACTGCTTCCTCAGGTGATTCAAAACTTGGAATTGAGTGGGCAGTCCTGACTTTTAATATACGATCAACTGCATTAGGAATATATATTCCTGCTGGTTTATCATAGTGTTTACATAATTTCATTAATTCAAGGATACCATCAATCACTACTGGTTGCCATACATTAGGTACTGCACAAATGCCGTCAATTTCATCAGATGATAGAAGGTTGGTAAAAATATCAATAAATGTTTGCAGTGATAGTGTAGGACCTAAATCAATGGGGTTTGTAACATTATAAAGCTTCCCGCATTGAGAAATTTTTTGCTGTAGTTGTGCTGATAATGTAGGTATTTCAAAGCCAGCTTCAACCAAAAGGTCTGAGGTTATCCCTCCAAAAGCACCCGAATTGGTAAAAATTGCAATGCGCTTTCCTTTCAAAAGAGGCATGGTGGTAAATATTTTTGGCATAGAATGTAATTCGCTTATAGCTTTACAGCGGATTATTCCAAACTGTCTGCATGCAGCGTCAAATATTGTGTCATTATTTGCCATACCTGCAGTATGTGACATTGCGGCTTTTGCACCTGCGTTTGTTCTTCCTACTTTGTAAACAAGAATAGGTATTTTAGACCTTTTTACTGCACCAATGAAACGTATGCCATTTTTAATGCTTTCAAGGTACATTCCAATTACTTTTGTACCGTCGGTGTTAAAGTAATCAATGCAATCTGCTTCATCGATGTCTTCTTTATTGCCAATACTCATCATTTTATTTACATTGACAACATCACTACGAAGTGAATCCATTATTAAAGCGCCCACTCCACCACTCTGTATGACGTATGAAATATCACCAGGATGCTCAAAAACTCCATCGTATTCACCTGGGCGCGCTCCAAAAAAACAACAAAATCTGTTATGTGCGTTTAAAGTACCCAGACAGTTTGGTCCTATAAAGCGAATGTTATATTGCCTTGCTATTTCATTTATCTGCTGCTGCAATTGCTTTCCATATTCACCTTCTTCGGTAAACCCAGCGCTTTCAATGATTACTGACCGTATGCCTTTTTTCCCGCAATCTTCTATAAGTTGTGGTACTGAGGCAGCTGGAGTAAGGATTATTGCAAGATCAACTTCATGAGGGATTTGGTGCACATACTGATAGCCTTTGCATCCTTTGACATCTTCGCCTTTGTGATTAATAGCATAGATTTTTGCATCATATTGTAAAAATGTGAGGTATTCACAGATTGTTGCCCCTAAGTTGAAAGGTTTGTTTGAAGCACCTATTATGGCAATTGATCGTGGGTTAAAAAATGCATCCATAGAGAGCTCCATTGTAGAGTTGATTTGTATGACAACTTACAAAATGATAAATTTTTATCAATAAAAAAAATGTAGATATTTCAATATTTATTCATAGAAGTACTTTTATGAACAAAATAAATAATAATGCACATGATTAATCCTTTGTGAGTGGGGATGTATACTGATATGTTAGAAAAATTTTTTTAGGGAATAAATTTGTATATATTTAAATGTTATTTATTGTTGTAGTATCGTGTGCATTTTCAAAAACTCTCTATCGATTTCTGTATTTTGTAAAGGATAAATCTTGTTTAGTAGCAAAATGGTTATTACATTGGCAATAAATCCGGGAACTATCTCATAACAGAAATTACTTAAACCTAAAAATTTCCATGAAACCAGGGCAATTGTCCCTGCTAGCATTCCTCCAAGAGCAGATTGCCAAGAAGTATGTTTTGAGAAAAGTGCAAATAGTACAGTGGGGCCAAAAGCTGCACCAAAACCACCCCATGCATATGCTACCAGCCCTAAGACAGTATTCTCGGGGTTCATTGCAAACAGTGCTGCAATGCAGGTTATTATGATTGTGGTAAGACGACCAATGTGAATTAATTCCTGCTGGGATGCATTACGTTTAATAACTCGCTGGTAAAAGTCCTCGGTTAATGCAGCAGAGCAAACCAGTAATTGTGAATCAGCAGTTGACATTATTGCGGAAAGTATTGCAGCAAGGAGTATTCCGCCAACCCATGGTGTAAAAAATTTTTGGATCATGAATATAAAAACCTTTTCTGCATTGTGTGGCGATAGCTGTGGGAATAGATACACTGCAGCAATCCCAATGAAAGAAGCACCACATAATGAAATTGTTACCCATGTCATTGCAATTTCCCGAGCACCCTTAATATCGCGATGAGAATGTATGCCCATGAAGCGTGCAAGAATATGCGGCTGACCAAAATACCCAAGTCCCCACGATGCTGTGGAGAGCACAGAAAGTAATGTTACCGAAGAAAAAGGATTAACAGGTAAAGATGCTTTTTCCATTGCCAGTGTAATGTTGGAAAACGAACCTATGTGTATCATTGCAACTATTGGTACCACAATGACAGCAAAAAACATAAGCAAGCCCTGTACAACGTCAGTAATGCTGACAGCAAAAAAACCACCTAATGATGTATAGAAAAGAATAATGCCAGCACCAATTAACACTGCTATATGGTATTCAATTCCAAGCATTGATTCAAAAAGCTTACCGGATGCAACAAATCCTGATGAAAGGTAAATGGTAAAAAAAATAAGAATAATTAACGCTGATATAATACGCAATAGCCCAGTAGGATCTTTATATCGATCTTCAAAAAAGGTGGGAAGGGTTATTGAATCAGTGATTTCAGTATATATACGTAGGCGCTTTGCAACAAATTTCCAGTTGCAGTATGTTCCGATAAGAAGTCCAACGGCAATCCATAGTGCGGGCATACCACTACTATATAGTGCACCAGGTAATCCCATGAGTAGCCATCCACTCATGTCGCTTGCCTGTGCAGACAGTGCCATGACAAATTTTCCTAATTTTCTGCCACCTAAAATAAAATCAGAAATATCATGGGATTTATCATAATAATATAAACCTATTCCCAGTAAAACAACAAGGTATAAACCAAATGTTATAAATGTTGCTGTCATTATTTGCTAACCACTTGAGAATAAATACTAAAAAGAATATACAAAGCTTGTATGATACATAATAGCCTGTCAATGATTTTGAAGGTGTTACCGTGGAAATTACAAAAAACAAATGTATTTTTTTATTGACTTAATAAATCGCTATGACTAGTATTTCAAACGATAAAGCAGATTACATAAAAAGGTGAGCGGTATGATAGAATTAACAGATAAGGGAAATGGCACGTTTGTTGTGAAAATAATCATGCAGGAAGTTCATACTTTAGATGTCCCTGACCTTAAGGAAAAGCTTCAGCAGGCCATAGTCAATAAAGGTATAAAGCGAATGGTTGTTGACCTTTCTGATGTTAAAATGATCACCAGTTCGGGTATTGGTATATTTTTGAATATTAATCAGAATCTAAAATCGCAGTTCAGGCTGGCGTGCCCAACACAGGAAGTACAAAAGGTTTTAGAATTAACCAAGGTTACTTCGATGATAAAGGTATTTAATTCTGTAGAGGCAGCTCTTCAAAGTTTTTAATTTAAATGCAATATTATTATTGTTTTTCATTAGTATTACAAGAAAAATAAAGAAGCATAATGTAGCATTAGAAATATTTATCCATATAATGACAGAGTATAGAGCTAATATTTTTTATTTTTATCTTTTCAAGTAATGTGCTATAATTCTGTTAAATTATTATTATGATATATTCGATATTGTAGATTAAGTTTATATTATAGCACGATTATAGTTTTTAATCGTACTATCTTATCAAGAGTGGTGGAGGGACTGGCCCTGTGAAACCACGGCAACCGGCGGTAGGATGAGTCGGTGCCAATTCCAGCGGAAGAAATTCCGGAAGATGAGATAGGCAACAGGCAACCGCTTACACTAATCTTCCGGTAAGCGGTTTTTATTTTTTAAAGGAGTTAATATATACCAATGAAAAAAGAATTAACTTTAGATACATCTGTGGGCATTGTGCACACGCAATATTACACGTTTGCAGAACCACCTGATGAAATGGTGCTGGTGTCAGGGAAAACATTAGGACCTATAACCCTGGCATATGAAACGTATGGAAATCTAAATGAGGATAAAAGTAATGCTGTTTTGATTCTTCATGCGCTTTCAGGCTCTGCTCACGCTGCGGGATATCATACGCATAATGATCCATATCCAGGGTGGTGGGATCATTACATAGGGCCTGGTAAAGCGTTTGATACAAATAAATACTTTGTTATCTGTTCAAATGTTATTGGTGGTTGTAGTGGTTCTACAGGCCCTTCATCAATAAATCCCAGCACCGGCAAGGAATACGCACTGGATTTTCCAATTGTTACCATACAGGATATGGTGAAGGCTCAGTGGCATTTGATAAATTATCTTGGAATCGAAAGGCTACTGGCGGTTGCTGGTGGTTCAATGGGTGGGATGCAGGCATTGCAGTGGTCAATATCATATCCAGAAAGGGTGCAATCTGTTATTGCGATAGCCACTGCAGCTTCACTTTCAGCACAGGGGATTGCATTTCATGAAGTTGGCAGGCAGGCTATCATGCGCGATCCACACTGGAATAATGGCAACTATTACCACAAGACTCCCCCATCTAATGGATTATCGCTTGCCCGAATGATAGGGCATATCACATACCTCAGCGAAAAACTAATGCACGAAAAATTTGGAAGAAGGCTTCAGCAAGCAGATATTTTTAAATTTCAATTTGACTTGGAATTTGAGGTTGAATCGTACTTGCATCATAAAGGCAATGATTTTGTTCAACGATTTGATGCAAACTCATATTTATATATTACCAAAGCTATCGACTATTTTGATTTAAAAAATGATTTTGGTGGTGACCTTGCCAACGCATTTGTGCATGTTAATTCAGATTATCTAGTGATAAGCTTTTCATCAGACTGGCTGTATCCAACCTCACAATCACGGGAGATTGTACGGGCACTGCGTATGAACAGTAAAAACGTAGTATTTACTGAAATCCAGAGTGATAAGGGGCATGATACATTTTTACTGCCCAATGAACAGCTTGAACACAATATTGCAAATTTTTTAAAAAGAGAATTTGAAAAGGTACATAAACGATGAAAGAATACCGGGTGGCCTATGACCTGATATTGGAGTTGATTCCCGCTGGGGCCCGTGTGCTGGATTTGGGGTGTGGTGATGGTCTGCTACTGAAGCTTTTACAGGAACAAAAAAAAGTAAAAGGATTTGGAGTTGAGATATCTCCTGAAGGGGTAAGCCAGTGTGTGGAAAAGGGACTGTATTGTTATCAGGGTGATATTGATGAAGGATTATCTGATTACAAGGACAATTCTTTTGATTATGTTATTGTCAATCAGACATTGCAGAGCACAAAAAAGCCTGATATAGTAATTCGTGAATCACTGAGGATATCACTTAATGCCATATTCAGTTTTCCTAATTTTGCCCATTACTCTTTGCGATTATACCTTTCAATGTATGGAAGGATGCCAAAGAACAAGTTGCTACCGTATGAATGGTATGAAACGCCTAATATACACCTTTTAACAATAAAAGATTTCAGAGACTATTGCAGGGACTATCGCTACCCTATAAAAAAAGAAATGCATTTTTCAACTATACATTCCCGTTCTGTTATTATTCCGATTATGCCCAATCTTTTTGCTGAATATGGATTTTTTATCTTGGATGGGGAACCGTTCACTTCTGCCACATTATAGCTTTTTTATACAACTATTTTCTTGTGTTTTTAGTTTACTCTGGCTACATTGTATATACGATTATAAAAAAAGGTAAACCATGCCTCAATTTAAAGTAGTATCTGCGTATAAACCTTCAGGGGATCAGCAACAGGCTATAGAGAAATTGGCTGAAGGAATAGTCAAGGGTTATAAATTTCAAACCCTCCTTGGTGTGACCGGCTCTGGTAAAACATACACCATGGCTAAAGTGATAGAAAAGGTACAGAAGCCTACCCTGGTACTTACACACAACAAAACACTGGCAGCACAGCTATACCGTGAATTCAAGGAGTTCTTCCCTGAAAATGCAGTTGAGTATTTTGTATCGTATTATGATTACTATCAGCCAGAAGCATACGTTGTTTCGCAGGACCTTTATATTGAAAAGGATGCAAGTATTAATGATGAAATAGACCGTCTTCGCCTTAAAGCTACATCATCGCTTGTTGAACGTGAAGATGTCATTATTGTTTCATCGGTATCCTGTATCTATGGAATAGGGAACCCGGAAAGCTTTGAAAAAAATCATATACGGCTTACAGTGGGGGATTTGTTTGATAGGCAGGATCTTTTAATGAAGCTGGTGTCTATTCATTATGACCGCAATGATATTGCATTTACACGGGGCACATTTAGAGTACGCGGTGATACTGTTGAAGTATTTCCTGCTAACTTACAGGATGCCTTGCGAATAGTTTTTTTTGGCGATGAGATAGAAGCATTATATAAAATAAATCCTTTAACAGGTGCAAGGATTCAATCATTGGAAAAAGCATATATCTATCCTGCAAAGCATTATGTGTCAAGCAAGGAGGAGATGGAAGAAACAATTAAGATGATAGAAATTGAGCTTGAGCATAGAATCAAAGAATTTATGGAAATGGGCAAACTTGTTGAAGCACAGAGGATTGAAATGCGTACGCGGTATGATATTGAGATGCTGAGGACTGTTGGATATTGCAATGGTATAGAAAACTATTCGAGAATCATTGATAGAAGAGAGCCTGGTCAGCCACCGCACTGTCTGCTCCATTACTTTAAAGGGAATTACTTAATGTTTATTGATGAATCGCATGTAACACTGCCACAGGTACGGGGCATGTATGAGGGCGATAGATCCCGTAAAGTAAACTTAGTTGAATATGGATTTAGGCTACCATCAGCGCTTGATAACAGGCCTTTGAAGTTCCATGAATTTGAACAGATGATAGACCAGGTAGTATTTGTATCTGCAACGCCTGCTGAGTATGAGCTGGAAAAATCCAGTCAGGTAGTTGAACAAGTGATACGCCCAACAGGACTAATAGATCCTGAAATTGAAGTGAGACCTGCAACCAATCAGGTTGATGACCTGATTGGTGAGATAAAGAAGCGTGTTGCTGCAAATGAACGGGTGCTTGTCACCACACTTACCAAAAAAATGGCTGAGGACCTGACCGAATATCTTGGCGAAATTGGACTTAAAGTGCGATATCTGCATTCTGAAATTGAAACAATTGAACGGGTAGAAATAATCCGTGATCTTCGTAAGGGCGAATTTGACTGCCTCATTGGCATCAACCTTTTGCGAGAGGGACTTGATATACCCGAAGTGTCGCTGGTTGCAATACTTGATGCCGATAAAGAAGGTTTCCTTCGTTCTACACGTTCACTCATTCAAACAGCAGGCAGGGCAGCGCGTAACATTAATGGCAAGGTTATTATGTATGCGGACACTGTGACACGATCAATGCAGGAGGCTATAGATGAGACTAACCGCCGACGGAAGCTTCAGATGGAGTACAATAGAAAGCATAACATTACACCACGAAGCATTTCCAAAGAGATAGTTGACATTATTGAACGTGAATATCATTCTGACGATGCTTTTGTTGATGTTGTATCAGAATATTCTAAGAGCTATCGCACCGGTAATGTTGAAGAATTAAAAAAAGTGCGAGAAAAAATTAAGCAGGACATGATACAGGCAGCGGATAACTTAGAATTTGAGAAAGCTGCAATACTGCGAGACCAGTTGTTTGATATTGAAAAAAAGATTGGCCTTTACAGCAAAGTAGTTCAATGAAAGTAATGCTTTAGAGGAACTTTTATGGAAATACCTTCTTATGATGAGCTATCGCTGCTAATAACAATGGCATTAAAAGAAGATATTGGCAGTGGTGATATCACAAGCAATGCAATTTTTGAACAGTATCAATTTGCTCGTGCACGAATTTATTCAAAAAGTGATGGTATATTTTGTGGTGGCTTCTTGATTGAGTTTATATACCAGACGCTTGACCCTTCTGTTTCTGTGACGTTATACCGAAGTGAAGGGGCACACATTACACAGGATGATGTAGTTGCCGACATTGAAGGCAATGTGCGCACACTGCTTTCAGGTGAGCGGACAGTGCTCAACTTTTTACAACGAACCTGTGGGATAGCTACTCAAACTTCTAGGATGGTTTCTATAGTGCGTGGCACAAATATCAAAATCCTTGATACACGAAAGACATTGCCTGGTTTCAGGATGCTTGATAAATATGCAGTATGGTGTGGGGGTGGTACCAATCATCGCATGGGGCTTTATGATATGGTTCTTATAAAGGATAATCATATTAAAGCTGCGGGTGGAATATTGCAGGCAGTTCAGATGGTGAAAAAAGCGTACAATGCGCACTATACTATTGAAGTTGAAGTTGAAACGCTCAACCAGGTGCAGGAGGCTGTAGAAGCTGGTGCTGATATTATTATGCTGGATAACATGTCTAGAGACAGGATTGCATTGGCACTGTCCATTATAAATGGCAGAGCAAAGGTTGAGGTATCAGGGAATATGGATGAACATAGATTAAAAGAAATCTCTGATCTGCCGGTAGATTATGTATCAATAGGAGCGCTTACCCACTCGGTGAAGGCGTTTGATCTTTCAATGCGTTTGCTGTAACTTCAATAGGAATAAAAACCTCTTCCTGTTTTTTTACCTAAGTATCCTGCCTCAACATATTTTTTTAAAAGCGGGCATGGCCTGTATTTTGGGTCGCCAAAGCCTTCATACAGTTCTTCAATGATAGCCAGCACCACATCAAGCCCAATCATATCAGCAAGCTGCAGCGGGCCCATAGGCAGGTTCAATCCCAGCTTCATAGTTTTGTCGATAGTTTCTGCAGTAGCTGCTCCTTCGTAGAGCGTATATATGGCTTCATTGATCATTGGCATAAGTATTCGATTTAATACAAAACCTGGGTAGTCTTTTGATTCTACAGGAGTTTTCCCTAATGATTTTACAAAGGTTTTTGCAGATTCTATGGTTTCACGGGTTGTGGCAATTCCACCAACTATTTCTACTAACCGCATTGCTCGTGCAGGATTCATGAAATGAATGCCAATAACATATTCCGGACGTTTTGTGGCCGAAGCGATGCTGGTAATAGGAAGTGATGACGTATTGCTTGCAAGAATAGCACCACTTTTACAAATAGTATCAAGCGACTTGAATACATTTTTTTTACAATGAATGTCTTCGGGAACACATTCTATTATAATATCTGCTTTATGGAGATCTTTAATATTTTTGTGCAATTTTAAACGGGATATAATCTGCCCTCGTTTTGATTGATCCAATCGCTTTTCCTCTACATATCTGTCAAGGCGGCCTGTTATTGTTTCATATGCATGTTTAAGTTGAGATTCATCTATATCATGGAGAATAACATCGTAATTATTTTCTATTGATAGATGTGCAATGTCTGTTCCCATTACTCCAGCACCCACAATTCCTATTAACATACATACCTCCGTTATACAGTATCATTCACAATGTTTCTTTTTTTACCGTGTAAAAACGCCTTGATATTTTCAGCTATCTCATTTATAAGAGCCTGCCGTGTTTCCCGCGATGCCCACCCAATATGAGGGGTAATGATGCAGTTGGGAGCTGAAAGAATAGGATCATTACTATCAGGGGGTTCTTTTTCAAGCACGTCTAGTGCTGCACCGGCAATCACATTGTTATGTAATGCCCAGGCAAGTGCACCAGTATCTACGATTGGGCCACGTGCCATATTAATGAGATATGCAGTTGGTTTCATTTTAGTAAGGAAATCTTTGTTTATGAGGTGATGTGTGGAATCGTTCAGTGGCATATGTATTGAAATAAAGTCAGCCATTTTGCAGAATTCTTCTAACGCATAACGTTGCACTGATGTATCAGAATATGATACATTATCACGTTTTAGAGCTATTACCTTCATGCCAAAGGCTTCTCCAAGTTGAGCAACGCGTTTGCCAATATCGCCAAAGCCCATAATGCCAAGGACCTTGTCATTAATGCACATAGTGGGCCAATTACCCATAGTAAAAATGGGCGAACGGCTCCAGCTGCCATCATGGGTTGCAGTGTTGTACTTCACAAGATTGGTTGCCAATGCCAGGATAAAACACAGTGTAAGCTGTGCAACTGCTTCTCGCGAATAGCCCGGAACATTAGCAACTGCAATGTTTTTATTTTTTGCTGCTTTTATATCAATAGTGTTATACCCTGTTGCAGCAACAGCTATTAGTTTGGTTCTGTTTAATTGAGCTATCTCATCGGCATAAAACACAACTTTATTGGTGATAATTATATCAGCATCCCTGCTTCGCTGTATGGTTTCATGTGGTCCGGTTACGGAATAAGTAATAAAATTTCCCAGAGATGCAATTGGAGTAAAATCAATATCACCAAAATCGACAGTTGATGCGTCTAAAAATACAATTGAAGTGCTCATACATTCAATTCCTTTCTATTTAATGTTGCTATAGTATTAATTGAGTTCTGTCAATTGTTTATTAAAGGTTAATATACATAATAGTTGTTGGATTACCATCATTATCAATTGCTTCTTCCAGGATTGAAAATCCCCGTTTGGTATAATATTGAATAAGGTTAACAGTGTCATTCTGCCCTTCAAAAAGGTACAATGTAGGATAGCCTAATTCCTTTGTCTTGGCAATAATTGCTTTTACCAGCCTGTCACCAATCCCCTGGAAACGGTATTCTGGCACAATGTACAATGAAGCAAGCCATGGATTAAGGTCAGTACGCGACCACAGGTCATTATTTTTCAGTGAAGCCATGCCCACCGGGAGTTTTTTTTCATTAATAGCAACCCAGGCTAAAGGAACAGTGCTATTGTGGGCACGTTCAATATATGATTGAACCAGTGCAGTAAAGGGTATATCCCTTTTGAGGTACCACTCCCGGTATGACCAGTAAGCCAGTACCGGTGCATAGTGGGGAAAATCTTTAAGCTCATGTATTTTAACCATTAGTGCTACCTCGTAGCTTTATAAGCATATAAATAACAGATAGCACCAGCTTTTTCAGTACACAATAAATAATTAATCAGGCAGTAATAACTGTTGCTGTACAGCTTTAAGCTGTTTTTTTAATTCTTTTTGATCCCATTTCAATTCTTTTGCAGCGGTTTCTGCTACTAAATGAAGAATATCATCCCCGGGATTTCCAGCAGTACAAATACCAGTGCGCCTGAACACAATATCGGATAAGGTGCGTGCCATCTCATTGCGTATTGCATAGACAACCTCAGCAAGGATCTCGCCATCATGAGTAACTATCTCTTTATACTTTTTATTTGAATGTGCTAACTGCATTAATGCATCAAGCTCTGTACCGTAATATTTTGCACACACTTCAATAGTATTTTTGCTCAGTGATGAGTATGTAGTGAATGCTTTTTTAAAGAAAGCTTCAAGGTCTTTAATTTCACATCCAGATAAATAGCGCGAATGGGAAAAAGAAGGTGGGAGCTTTCGTTGTAATTTTTTCTGCACAAGCTTCATCACACTCACTGCAAGGTTTCGGCTGGTTGTGTACTTACCACCTTCCACGGTAATAAGACCATTAATTCCCTCATCAGCATTATCATATATCTCATATCGACGAGATGATTGATACGTCCCTTCTACCTGGTCTTCAACCAGTGGGCGCAATCCGCCATAGGCAAATTTAATATCCTTAAAAGATAATTTCCCATCACCAAATGCGCTGTTCACATCATCAAGTAGCTCTTGGATGCTCTGTTTGGTGACTTTATATTCATCAGGATTACCAATGTACTCTTTATCTGTGGTACCTATAAGTGAATATCCCCGCCAGGGAATCAGGAAGAAATGACGGCCTTTGCGTGGCATAAGCCCAACGGCATATTTATTCACCATAGGTTTGGTAATTATGTGAATACCTTCAGAACGCCGTATCTGATGTTTTGTATCTCCATTTTCAGCTTTTTTCAAAATAATATCAGCCCATGGGCCTCCGCAGTTGATGACAAGTGAACCCTTAATGGTCACTTCTTTACCTTTAAGTGTATCATGTACGATAACTCCTGATATGGAGTTATTTGAATATATAAAATTCACAACCTCGGCGTAATTAGCTACTCTGGCACCATACTGTACTGCAGATTTAATAAATGCTAAAGTCAGGCGTTCAGGGAAAATGCTCTGACAATCGTAGTATACCGTTGCAGCTTTCAATCCTTCAGGACGAATATTTGGTTCTTCTTCTAGTGCTTTTTGTTTACTCAGTGTAAAATGCAAGGGTATTTTTTTGGATTTATCCCATGTAAACCCTTTGTCATAGGAAAGGATATCATACAAAATCATTCCAATTTTAAAAATCCACCTATTTGTTTCAATCCTGTTATAATTGGGTATCATGAATGGGAAAGGATATACAAAGTTTGGTGCAATATTTTCCAGTATACGGCGTTCTCGCAATGATTCGCGTACTAGGCCAAATTCAAGATAATTGAGGTAACGCAATCCTCCATGGATGAGTTTTGACGTTGCAGCAGATGTTGCCCAGCCAAAATCATTCTTTTCAAGCAGTGCAACCTTCAAACCTCGTGATGCAGCCTCATAGGCAACAGCAGCACCGGTAATGCCCCCGCCAATAATTATACAGTCAAATGATTCCTTTACGTTTTCTTCAATAAATCGTTTCATAGCATTACCCCTTATCTGGATAAATTTGTGAATAGTATGAATAAATTTGTTCCTGAGTATATTCCAGAACACTATATGTAATTGCATAAGCTTTTTTGCTATCATTGGCTTTGAATGCTTCAAGGAGGTCACGGTGAAATTTTTGTGAACGCTTCTGATTCTGGGGATTTTCAAAATACAGATAGCCAAAATCCCTGAATATCTGGTTGAAAAAATTTAAAAGAAAAATATACAGCATATTCCTGCTGGCTTTTGCAATGAGCTGATGAACAGCTAAGTCTTTTTCAAGGATAGAGTCATTACTTGCAACAATTGATTCAAAAAGTTTGATTTCTTCTTTATTGATTTTTTGTGAAGCAATTGCAGCCATCTGTGGAACAATAATCATGCGTATTTCAAGGAGATTTTGCAGAATTGAAAAGGGAATGGTATCATTTAGGTATATCATCATCTTGAAAAGCTCAAGATTACCACTTGAAAGGTAGTCTTTTATGAATATTCCTTCTCCATGCCGTATTTCAATAAGCCCCAGTGTTTCAAGTTTTTTCAATGCCTCTCGAACTGTTGCGCGATTCACATCAAGATCAGCAGCAATGTCCCGTTCCGATGGCAGCTTATCACCAGGTTGTAACTCATTTATAATGCGCTTTGCAAGCAGAGAAACTATCTGCTGGTGGAGGGTGTTTTTTTGTATTTTCCCTAAAGTATTTTTTTTCATATCATCACCTTGTTAAGTGGTTCAGTGGTTCAACCACTTATAGTATACCAGTATTTTTTTGTAAATCAAAATATTTATAAAAATTTTTTATTGAATCTGATGGACGCCGTCTTCAATGGTGCATTCGTAAATTTCGGGCACTCTATTTTCTTTATTTTTAAATTTTTGGGCGATAGCTCTTTTAAAATGTTCAACGGCAAATAAAGCCACCATACTTACAGTACAGCCACCAAATCCACCGCCCATGAGCCGTGAACCATATACTCCATCAATAGTAGATGCCCATTCAACCATTTCATCAATAAGAGGGATACTGACTTGGTAATACACACTTAGGCACTCATGTGACTTGTAAAGCAGCTCTCCTGCTTTTGAGAGATTATACTGTTGAATTTGTTCTGCAAATTGATGGACGCGGTGATGTTCAGTAATAACGTGGTATGCACGTTTGTATTCGGTTGGGGGCAGGATGTCCTGAATTGGCGCAAGGTCATCGACACTGCAATCGCACAGATATTCTATAGCAAAACCTGCTTTTTTTAGCATAATTGTAGCTCGTTCGCATTCACGCCTGCGGTCATTATAACCTGATTCACGCAGACTGTGTTTTACGCCACTGTTGACCAGTACAAACCTGACAGCTGCAGTGTCGATTGGGATGAGGCTACATACTAAATTTTGTGTATTAAGCATGAGTGCATGGTCCTTTTTGCCATTTATAATAGCCATCTGATCCATAATGCCGCATTTAACATTCGCAAAATCCCATTCAACCTTCTGAGCTTTCAACGCAAGGTCGGTATTCTTTATTTTTATGTTATATATTGTATACAATGCGTATAAAGTACCCACGGTTATAGATGCTGAACTTGACATTCCAGCACCAACGGGTAAAGTACTGTAAAAACTACAATCCCAACCTGAATCAAATTCAATTTGGCTAAGCACACAGGCGCCAAAAGGGTATATCCACCATTTATTCTGAGCATGTGCCAATGTAACGGATGAATGAATATTATTTATTGATACCTCCCCCATTTCTTTGTGGCTTGAAGATACAAACCTTATAATGCCGTCATTATTTCGTGAAAGACATATGTATATGTATTTATCGATAGCAGCGGGCAAAACAGTTCCACCATTGTAATCAATATGTTCACCAATAATATTTATGCGGCCAGGGGAAACAAAGAGCATATAGTTGGTTGATTTTGGGAAGTGTTCTCTGTGAAAAGTGATGACTTTATCTATGATAGATGGCATAGCAGTTACTGAAATAATAATTGTGCAAGTTGATATGCATTATTGGTTAAAGAAATCGTAACAGGTTTATTTATATCAGAATGAACGTATTCAATAATGCCAAAAAAAGAAAGCCAGGTAATTACCGAGAAATCAAGGAGAGAAATTGCAAAAAGATCATGAGGATTTGCAATACCGGTAAGTTCAAAATATGTCCGTGCTATTGAATCTAATGTAACGGGGTGATTTGATGAAAGAATAATGTCTAAAAGGAGATGTCGGTTACTTTTTATTTCATTTGAAATATAACCACCAGATGGAAAGAGGTTTTTCCAGTTACATTTATTCCAGAATGCAGCAAAAAGGCGGCGGTATAATTCTACCAAATTAGGTGTTTCAATAGAATTATTATTAATAATCCCAGCAGATTTAAGCATTATAACTGCTTGCTTGCAGTAAATCACAAGCAAATCAGAGTCATAGTGAGCTAAGGGTCCATCAAGCAGTGCTTCAACGCATAAAGAATAAAAATTTTGAGGAAACGGTTTGTTTTTTTCAGGATATATTGAATAGCGTTGTATTGTTTCAATGATACAGGATGCAAGCGTAATTGCAATTGTTGATTCTATAACTAAAGTATTTTCACATTTAATTTCTTTTAATAAAATTGAATTGTGTGATGGTAAGGTTGAGTCCCATACTAATTTATAACATGATTGAATAACGTCTTTCATTATCTTGTCTTTTTTGCCTGTTTTTATTGATGAAAATCTTTTTTCAATTTCGTGAGCTATCAGATCATTAGAAAGTTCGTTTTCAAGTGCATACAGCGCAAGATTATTAATTGACGATCTGAACCGATGTGATGTCACATCAGCTGAATGTTTCATTGTTTTGCTTAACTCCATTGAAAAGTATACAATATAACAATTGTCTCAAAAAAAATATGTAATTTGCTTTATATGCAGCTGTTAGTATGAAATTAATTGATAAACATAATATATTAAATTAATTTTTAGTCAATTAATATTTTAATAAAATAAAAAAAAGTTTATATGTGTAAAAAGTACTGTACATTTATTTGCTTCACTAATATTAATATAATGGTTGTAGTATATATTTTAATTCGCATAACAACTTTTTTAGCCTATCCCATGTCATTGGGAAAATAAAAAATTTTTTCAATTTGCTTGCATTAATATACTGTATATTTGTAATACTCATTATTATTTAGAGATATAAGCATTTTATAGATAGACAGTTCAAGAGGTCGTAGGATGTGGTTACTATCATTAATAGATGCAACGCATAATGACGTAAAAGTAATACAGGAAAATTCAAGAAATATTTTGCATTTTCTGGCAGAAGTCGTTGGAGAACGTACGTTAAGAAAATATGACAACCTCAATCGTACACGGCAATTTATACATGATTATTTAAAGAAATATAATAATAATGTGTATGAAGAAAATTACATTGTGAATGGTATGGAAGTTGCCAACGTTATTGCTGAAATTCCAGGTTTTGAAAACAGTGATGAGATCATTATCATTGGAGCACATTATGATACTATTGAAGATACCCCTGGTGCGGATGATAATGGATCAGCTATTGCCGGTTTGCTTGAGCTTCACCGGTTGCTATCGCATTTCACTTTCAGAAAAACTTTGCGTTTTGTGGCATTTACATTAGAAGAACCACCTTTTTTCTCAGGGCCTTATATGGGAAGCATGGTACATGCAAAAGGGTGCAGGGAAAGAGATGAGCATATTGATCTTATGATATGCCTTGAGATGATTGGCTATGCGGGCAGTAAAATGCATCAGGATTATCCGTTGGCAAGTATGCAAAAACAATACCCTCCGTATGGTAATTTTTTGGCAGTGGTTGCATTGCCTAGCTATGCGCCGTATGCATATAAATGGAAAAGAGAATATAACAGGTTTGCAAAAAACAAGATTTTTGATATGATTGGGCCTGCATCTATACCTGGGATTAATCTTTCTGATCACTACTCATTTAATAAATATAGTTTCCCTGCCATTATGATTACTGATACTGCATTCTATAGAAACAAAAACTATCACACCGAAGGTGATACGTTTCAAACTATAAATTTTAAATTTATGGCAGAAGCTATATTTAATACATTTCTTGCAGTAAAAACTATTGCCAATGAAAGGGATATTCTCAATGAGTAATTTTATTGCACTACCTATTCAGGATTCGCATCGGTTGGTGAATGCTGGAAATGTGATTCTGGTATCAGTTCAGTCAAAAGGAAGAAGAACTGTAACAACTGTAGCATGGCATATGCCGGTTTCAAGCCAACCAAAATTATTATCATGTGCACTTGCTAATAAACGGTATAGCCTTGAATTAATTAAAGAATCAAAATGTTTCTGCATTAATATACCAGAATTTACTCTCCTTTCTGCTGTTTTGTTCTGTGGCACATACTCCGGTAGAAAAGTTGATAAATGTAAGGAGGCAAACCTGACCGCTGTTGCGTGTTCTTCAATAGATGGTTTTTTCATTGACGAATGCGTTGCGCATATTGAATGTAATTTATATTCTATGATAGAGGCTGGTGACCATACCATTGTAGTGGGTGAAGTTATCAATGCTATGGCAAAAGAGCATCTTTTTACTCCTGATGGAGTGATAGATATTAATAAAGTTCAGTTAATTCATCATTTAGGTGGAACTCATTTTGGAATCTTAAAGTCACAGGAAAAATAATACCATGGAATGTAAAAAAGAAAAAAACCTTTCAATCTGCACATGCTCATATAACCCCTGTTCACGGAAAGGGTTATGCTGTGATTGTATATCATATCATCTCAAAAAACGGCAGCTTCCGGGATGTGCTTTCCCAAAAGATGCTGAAAAAACGTATGATCGTTCATTTGAGCATTTTGCTCGGCTGGTGCAGGCAGGAAAAGTATAATCTATTTCTGCGCAAGGTAATGCAGGGGATCCAATGGCTTTCCTGAATGGTTAATCTGGAAGTGGAGCGAGGGGTTGCTATCGCTTAAAAAACCAATTGTTGAGCCCTTTAAAACTGCCTGACCTTCCCTAACAGTAATTGCTTCCAGTTTTGAATAAATAGTGTAAAAATCCTTTTGGTGCACAATGACAATGAAATTGCCAAATCCGCGCATGTTTCCAATTTTCACTACTTTCCCCCCTGCACTTGCAACAACTTTGCTTTTTGGCTTACTAGTAATAATAATCCCTATTGGGCGGACCCCACCCTGATCGCGTGTATATGTTTTCACAGATGGCACTGGCCAAATAAATGGAAGGATGTCAGCAGTTTTTTTTACTGGAATTGGTGATGTGCAGTAGTTTTCTGTTGAAATGTCACTTTTGGCTGTTACTGGAGGGATATAAATCTTTTGACCTGCCTTAATGGTTGATACATTCTTAATATTATTTGCACTACAAATTATATCAACAGGTACATTATACTGTTTTGATAGTCTATAGATTGTTTCCCCTTTTTTTATTATGTGCCATCTGCCTTTTTTTATTAATGGGGTATCACTTTTGTAGTTTTCTTCTGATTCAACTTTTTGGCTATCTGTAGTAATTGTATTGTCAGGTACGGTATAGTATACTGGATAAGTTGAATAATATGAATCACTCTGCATGTAATAATTTTCATCATACTGTGGTATTTGAATAGTATCTTCGTCATTATTTTGTATTTGATATGATTTTTGTTTGTTATTATTTCTGTTGGTATCCTGTGAATGACGGTATGCAGGAGGAACACATCCAGTACAGATAACTACAATAGCTAAACAAAATATAATTTTGGCACTCATCCATGAAGTCATGGAACATCTCCTTATGTTCCGTATCAATGCACATTTACCGAAAGGCAATAAACGCCCTTATCAGATTATCGGAATAACATGCTATATAGTTAAGCAATTAATTTTTTTATTCGTGGTAGTCAACGGTGGTGGTTATAGTTAATTTCCCATGGCGAACATTTTTGATGGCCAGTAAATTATCAGCTATTTTTTTAACCTGTGCTGACGTGCCACGTAGGAGCAATACTTCAAGGCAGTTATGTTCATCAAGGTGAACATGTACTGATGAAATGATATATTTATAATTGTCGTGTTGAAGGTCATTAAGCTTGTCGGCTATTTCTCGTACATCATGGCTATACACAAGGGTAAGTGTTCCAATAACTTCTGCATCTGGATCAGTGATTTCTTCTTTTACAAGCATGTCACGGATTAAATCACGAATGGCTTCAGAACGGTTAACATACCCTTTTTCATTTATTAAAGCATCAAACCGTTCCAAGAGTTTTTCATCAATAGAAACACCAAAACGGATTACATTATTCATAGACAATCCTCAAGTATGATTAATAAGGCAATACTGCATGTCTAATTTGGAATATGCAAGTAATTTTTTATTTATTGTATCCTGCCACGAAAACTATCAGCTTTAATAGCCAATTATGTTTTAAGGCCTGAAAAGTAATAACTTACCCCTGAGCAAGGCTACGCCGCAACGCGTTAATATAAAGCATCGCATAGTGAGTAATGCTGTTTATGATANTAAAAAGCGAAGTATACAGATATCCAATCTGAAAGAGCATAATTAAAGGTACAGAAATATAAAGATTTTTGTCAAATGCAAAGTATACTGCAAGTGACATATAAATACCAAGCACAAATTCAATTATTGATACCATATTGATAGATCTAAGGCTATATTTATTCTGTATAATAGTTTTTATGTGCTCTATAGCATTAATCCTGCTCTTAGCAATTACATTATATTTGGGAGTTCGGTTAAAATCACTCTTTTTGTTGAGCAAAGCCTCTATTACTGCTTTGCTATTATTTATGGAAAGACCAATACCCACGGATAGCACCATGGGGAGGTATAACAGAGGTTTAAGTTTTGAACTGAACACTCCACGATTATGATACAGTATAACGAGCTCAGTATAATAGTAAAAAATGATTACTGAAACAGTTGCAAGGAGGAAAATTGGGAAATCTAAATAGGCAAATTTTTTAAATCCACCGTAATACCGTACCCACAACGCAACAGGCAATAAAATAGTTAAAAATACCATCAAAAGATATGCAAAGTTGGCACCTAAATGCATGAATGATTCAATTTTTACCCTTAATGGGAGCTTAGAATGAATGATGGTTTTATGTAGCTTTTTGAAAACCTGTATAGAACCTTTTGCCCACCTGAATTGCTGAGCTTTGAATGCTGACATTTCGATAGGAAGCTCGGCTGGAACGGTAACATCAGGCAAATAGATAAACTTCCAGCCTTTTATTTGGGAGCGATAGCTCAGATCAAGGTCTTCGGTGATGGTATCATGCTGCCAGCCGCCGCCATCTATGATTGCCTGCCGTCGCCATATCCCTGCAGTGCCATTGAAATTGAAAAACCTTCCTGAACGATTGCGTGCAGTGTGCTCAATCATAAAATGTCCATCAAGGAGAATACTCTGGCATTCGGTAAGTAACGAATAATGGCGGTTAACGTGGTCCCACCGTGCCTGTACCATGCCAATTTCAGGATCGGTGAAATAATGAATGGTTTTCTGTAAAAAGTCAGGATTGGGTAAAAAATCTGCATCAAAGACTGCTATGAATTCGCTATCGGTAAGTTTTAAGCCGTTTTCAAGTGCACCAGCTTTGAATCCAGTTCTATCAGTTCTGTGAATGTATTTAATGTTATACCCCTCTTTTCGTTTCAGTTTGCAAATCCGTTCTGCAATAATAGAAGTTTCATCAGTAGAATCATCAAGCACTTGTATCTCAAGTTTTTTCTTTGGGTAATCCAATTTTGTTACTGTGTCAATTAAACGTTCTACTACATATTGTTCGTTATATATTGGCAACTGTACAGTAACTTTAGGCAATGTTTTGAATAGAGCTTTAGGACGTATTTTCTTTTTGCTGTGTTTTACAAAAAGATAGAGCGTGTAGTATCTGTGTGCCCCAAATACAGATAGTAAAATTAAAACCAGACCGTAAAAAATTAAAATAAAAAGCTTCATGGTATTTGTTCCCTTATATTTTAGAAAGGATAAATTGAATTAGATATTGAAAAATGAATATACCACAAAAAAAAATATTTACAATATTTCATTGTTACCATAGAATTATTTGTATACTTGTATGTCAATAAAAATTTATTT
>JAOAIH010000055.1 GCA_026414805.1 Spirochaetota bacterium
TTCGTACAGTGCGCGAACGTATGGTGGACCTCAAACATATAATTTTTATAAGCCATATTTAAATGCAATTGCAGACTTATATGATGTTGGTTTAGGAATTAAAATCTGGACAGCACAATTACATAGTTATGGGAATGCCTTTGCAAATATTAACGACACACTTAATGATGCAATTAAAACAACAGTATTAAAGATGGAGGAAGATGGCATAATAAAAGTAAGAAAAGAATGAAATATATGATATGGCAACAAAGTAATTGACAATATATAATTTTATTTTGTACATATTAAATATAAGAAAAATCATCAATTATGATTAGGAAAAGATTCTATGACGTAAAACTCAGATATATATTTTGTAGCTGACGATCAATTTTTTTAATAGAATCGATCATGCACAAGTGTACATGGTAATACTCTACAATGTGTCTAAAAAAACTTGAAGAGAGCATTGTTCTACTGGGAAATAAAAACTTTTCCAAAAATATTTATTTACATGAGAAACACAAAGACATAACACAAGTTTTAATATGCCCGGGATATTTGCTATCTAGAAATTTTGGGTGGTAGTTATTAAAAAAAATGTACAGTAAAATAGAGATACTGATAGATCTTAAGTTCTAAAGATTTTAAGTATGACTTTATTAGAATTATGAGTAATTATAATAGCCCACAATTATATCAAATAAAATTATACGCAAAGTGTAAATTCAGTTTGATGATTGAGAAATTGATATCACAATAGATGATAACATATGATTATACAATGTTATGCGAACATTTTATAATATGTAGTATATACACAATGTGACGTAAAAAAAGAAGTTAGTGGCAAGTGACACTTAAAAAAGAATTAATATGGGTGATTAATATGGGTAAAAGAGAACATAACACAAATTTAGCTGCTGAATTTTATGTATTATCAATACTATATAGGTTAGGAATTGATGCTCACTTAACATTGGGCAATAAAAAGTCTGTTGATATTGTTTTAGAAAATAAAAAAGAATTAATAACCATAGATGTTAAAGGATTGAAAGACACATCATGTTTCCCAATTGATAATTGGAACAAAAAGGATAAAAACCATTATTTAGTCTTTGTTTCTTTTCTAAAAAAAATTGAAGAACCCAATGTTGTACCAGATGTTTTTATTGTGCCTTCATTGGAATTAGAAAAAGGGCATAAAGAATTGGATGGGAAAACAATCATTTACAAAAATCCAAAGGGGAATAGAATGGTTGTTGAATATAGTAGATTAAAAAAGTTGGGCAACAAATATAAAAATAGGTGGGATTATTTTTTATAAATGTAAATACTGCCGTTAACAGTGGTTGTGCGCCATTGAAAAATTGCTTACCATTGAAACACTATATGATAACATTGACGCGATATCTTTTAGAGTGATAGCTATCTATTGCAATGTTGAGAATAATTTCTAAATTATATTTAATATATTTACCAGTCAAATTAATCACACGGTAATAATAGATCTTACCACTATACCGCAAGAAAAATATATTAAATTGTTGGATAATGCATGTTGTTTGTATGATGTAATTTTCAACAGGTGAGCTTTACACACTGCTGCTTTGTCTTTGTGCTGTACCAGCTCAAAATGACCCCATCTAAGAAAATCAAAAATTTGAATAAGGAGGAAAGCAGCAATGTAAAAGCATTTATAATACAACTGTGTTTAGTGTAACGGGTATGTTTAATTAACAAACAACAAAAAAAACAAAACAGGGACACTATATGACCCTCCAATAGTATTCTATATAGTTTATAGTTATGTTATGTACAGTGTATGCCATGAAATTTAATTTAAATTTTTTTGCCTATAATTTGAGCACAGTATTCATCTATTTTACAAGTAGGGAGGAGGGTGTAATATGAGCGATGACAAAGCTGAAGCGTTTGTAGGGTTACTGGTTGGGCTTCATATATATTTAATAGTAAGCGATATAATTGGCAAAACGTTATTTTTAATTATAGCCAATATAGCTACATGGGGATCGCTATTGTATTTTAGATTTAATAGGTTGCATAGATTGCATTTTTATAAGAAACAAATTTATTGGGGAACCAGTATTGATCAAGAATATGAAATTAATTTACAGCGGATACAAAAATTATATCATCAACAAATTGCATCAGCTGACATGGATGATACACAACCAAAAAAACGTAAATCTTGCTTACAATGTGCGTTATATTGAAAGATTGAGGGTTATTGTGAGTAAAAAAGATTATTATTCAATAGAGCATACAGTGTTAAACCCCAGGGTTACAGTAGGTAAATTGCATCGCAGATTGGTTTTGAAACATACAAAAGAAATACAAGATGATACACTTATGGAAAAACATTTAAAGGAATTTTATGGAGAAAACACATCTAAAAACATGTACTTCAGTAAAAATAAAATAAAAGCATACGCTACCTGTATTCATCTGCATGATAGCCTATACCGTGTATATTCACCCCCTGATGCAGGCCCGGCTGAATTTATAGCAGGCAACGTAAAATGTTATTTATATAATAGAGATGTTACGTATCCCATAGTGTTATTGCAACCGCATCGGGTTATGGTGTGTGGAGAAGAAAAAAGCCTTATAGTAGACGATGATGCTCATACCATAGACGGTAGAGGTACAACTGTGCTCATTTTTGGTTATCATACCATAACTATATGGTATTACGATGATAACAGGGTAATTGCAATTAAAAGAAACCAGCGTATAACGTATGGTGAATTGTTGAATGATGCTGGTGATATAATGATAATTGCAGATGGCAATATTTATTTTGGATTTAAAAAGATTAATAGGATACCCATAGGTAAAGATTTTATACAATATCATTCATTACAAAATGGCATAATGCTCACAACAACAGGTTTTATATATAGAAGAAAACATATTAATCTTGGAAAACCCCCACAAAAAGTAACATACACCAATCATACTGTTATTGTGTTAAGTGATGGACAACTGTATGAAATTTCAGGTAATGGCAATGATTTTACAATAACATACTATCCGTATCCATATTACATATACGATATTGCACAGGTTGAAAATACATTATATGCAGATGATAGTGAAGGGTTGGCAATCCTAGAGTTTGAAAGTAAGTGAGTAAGCGCATACATCTTTATGCTGCACGTAAAAAATTTTCTTGCATATATTTGCTATTTATAATCACATTGTATTGAATAAACCGGCTAAATAAATTGAATCAAAATTTTTATACAGGAGTAATACTATGACTATAATTACAGACGTGCATGCACGCGAAATTTTAGATTCACGGGGCAATCCTACAATAGAGGTTGATGTTGAGCTTTCATCGGGGATTGTTGGCAGGTTTGCAGTACCATCAGGAGCATCAACTGGCGAAAATGAAGCAATAGAACTACGAGATGGTGACAAATCCCGTTACAATGGCAAAGGTGTTTTGCAGGCAGTACAGAATGTAAATGAAATAATTTCAGGGGCTATCGTGGAAATGGACGCCATGCGTCAGATTGAGATAGATAAAACTTTGATTGATCTTGATGGCACTCCCAATAAGGCAAAATTGGGTGCTAATGCTATATTAGGTGTTTCAATGGCATGTGCAAAAGCAGTAGCAGAAACATTAGGAATGCCTTTGTATCAGTACATTGGTGGAGTAGGAGCGTGTGAGTTGCCGGTACCAATGATGAATATTTTAAATGGTGGCAAGCATGCTGACAACAATGTTGATATACAGGAATTTATGATAGTGCCCGTTGGTGCTGATAGCTTCAGAGAAGCGTTACGCATGGGAGTTGAAACATTCCATGCATTGAAGAAAGTCCTATCAAAGAAGGGCTATAACACTGCAGTGGGTGATGAAGGTGGGTTTGCACCCAATTTAAAATCCAATGCCGAAGCGTTTGAAGTAATACTGGAAGCAATAAAAGAAGCAGGATTTAAGGCAGGCGAGGATATCTATTTAGCCATAGATTCAGCTGCAAGTGAATTCTATAAAAATGGAAAATATATCATGGCAGCAGAAGCAAAACCTGAGAAGACATCTCAGGAGCTTGTTGCAATATATGAAAGCTGGATCAAGAGCTATCCTATAATATCCATTGAAGATGGAATGGCCGAAGGAGACTGGGACGGTTGGAAACTGTTGACCGATACATGCAAGGATAAAGTTCAGCTTGTTGCTGATGATATATTTGTTACTAATACTCAGATTATAAAGAAAGGAATTGAGAAGGGGATAGCTAATTCAGTATTGATTAAGCTTAATCAGATTGGAACATTGACCGAAACTATCGAAGCTATTGAAATGACAAAACGAGCAGGCTATACTGCAGTAGTATCGCACCGTTCTGGCGAAACAGAAGACCCTGCAATAGCCGATTTGGCTGTTGCCATGAACACAGGTTTTATTAAGACTGGCTCAGCATCACGTACTGATAGGCTTGCAAAGTACAATCAGCTGCTGAGGATTGAAGAGCAGTTAGGTGCTGCAGCCAAATTTAACGGGAAGAAGGTGTTTTATTCCATTGGTAAACCGTAACAATAAGTTTTTATTATTTATAATTGCCTTTATCCTCTTCAGTATATACTGCTTTGTATTCAGTGACAGTGGTATACTGGAGAGGATGAAGCTGCAAAAAGAAATTGAATATATACAGCTTACCATTATCCAGAAGCAGGCGGAAATTAAAAAATTCAAAGAATTGAACCGCGCAGACAGCCTTGATAATCTTTTGGTAAGAGAAAGTATTAACGCAGGTTATATCCCTCAAGGTGCAAAAGCATTTGAATTTAAGGATACTCGCTTTCATAACCAACAGGTACAATCGCTTATGCCAACAAGGAGTGAAAAGTTTGCACTGTACATTAAATATGGCAGGATATTGTGGCTGACTTTTTCTTTGTTGATTATTATTGGAATGTTGCTATACTATAAACACAAAAATCGATTATAATACTATACGCGTTGTATGATACCTCCAATGTACACTCTGACTCCCCGTGACCTGCAGGTCTTGCAGTGGCAGCTTAAAGGCACTACTGATGCAGTTGCTGGTGTGTTTGATAAGTGTAATTTTGGCTTCCCGCAGATAGTTCTTTTGTCGCCTAAAGTTGGCGATGTTGTCGATTATCAGTCATTGTCAAATATTTTATGGCTGACCTGCCCCTATTTAAATGATGAAATACATGAGCTTGAGAATAAAGGATATATTGCAAAAATTGAAAAATTTATCAATTCAGAGGAAGAATTAAAACGTGAAATGCTGAAAGCACATGCACATTTTTATTTTTTCAGGAAAAGTGTATATGAAAAATATTTACAAAAAGAAATTGAGGATGAATATATCAATATATTAAAACGAGGTATTGGAGGATTGCAGGAACCAGTACATATAAAATGCTTGCATTTGCATTACGCACACTATAGAATATGTGACAGTAATATAGCAGGAAGGATTGTGTATCATTTATTACAGCAGAAGGTAAATTGCGATGATGCAATTTGTAGAGTCTCCCTACAAAAATGATGATATCATAATCGTAAAAAAACTTAAAAAAGATGGCAGCTTAGATGCTGATATCATACATAAAGTTACTGAGATTTTACATAAAAATGGCATCGTTGTACTCCCGGTTGATTCACAGTATGAGATAGTTGGCATAGCAAATCCCACAGTAGAGAATAAATTAAGACATATCATAAAATCCAAATCCAAGAAATTTGTGCGCTTGATAGCTTCATTCAAAATGCTTGAATCACTTGCAACGGTGACCAAATTCCAATATGACTTTCTGCACAGAATATGGCCGGGTGAAGTGACAGCAATTGTGCCCAGAAAAGACAATGCAACACAGGAGATAGCTCTGCGCTTTCCAAAAACAAAATTTGTACAGGAAATCATTGAAGCAACTGGGCAGCCACTTTTTGCCACAAATGTTTTAAGAATGACCAAAGGATCAAATAAGCATACTGATATTATTCGCATGTTAGGAAAAAAAGTAGATGCCATTGTCATCATTGAAGAATTATGCAAGCGCCACCCCCGACCAACACTCATAAGTCTGTTTAATGGTAAGCTCAAAATATTGCGCGCTGGTAAAATTTCATCCGAAGAAATACAGTCATATTACTATCTTGGAAGCTGTGATGAGGAGATATAATTACCGGGGTTGATTCATATCAACATGTTTTAAATATATATAGCTATCGCCAAATAACCTAACTCTTCCATATAACGGTAACGAAGCGTTTGCTGATAATTGTGCTTTGCGTTTCAAGATATTGGTGCTAGCTCCTAATTTTCGGCCAATTGCATCATACATATAACCGTAGGTACCCTGTGCATACTGTACCACAAGCACCGTTGGTGAAGGCTTTTCATCCAGCCTAAGTGGGTCACGAAGTATGATGGGGTTGTTATGTAATATTGCCTGATAGTAGTTGTGCGACAGTTGCGTAACCTTTGAAAAATCACTTATATGCAGTAACTGATAGCTGTCAAAAAGAACAACAAACCACATAGTGTTGCGTTTGAATGTTATCCATTTGTAAGAACAGTTTTCTAGATCATCGTGTACAATTTTTTTTGTGTGCTGTTGCTCATCATATAAAGCCTTTTTTACAGCCATTTCTGGGAAGTGTGCAAGCTGTTCTTCCTGCAATGCAAGTATTTTAGAATGGATGTAGTACAATGCTGAAAGCTGTATTTCAGAGTTTGCTACTTGTTGGTATTTGTCAATTAATGATTTCAATTTAAGCAGATAACTGTATCCACCCAACGATGTAAAATGTGAATATACTTTTAACAAAAGATTAATCTGGTTTTCAAGCTGCACAAAGCAATCTTTGACACCGATGTGCTCCTTTTCCAGTTTTAAGATAAGCTGTTCAATTTTCTTGTTGATTTCATTAATATACTGTATGTTGTTTTCAAGGTATGTTCTGTATGCTAGTAGTTCATTTTGTGTGTTGTTATTATCCATACAGTATTACGTGTTTTTTGATTTCTTTTGCAGTTCTTCATACTTTTGTTTAAGCAACTGACCAAATGCTGAAGAACCCCTTGATGATTGTGAAGCCATAAATTGTTCATACGACAGCCGCTCTTCAATTTCCTGTGCCTTTTTTTCAGATGCAATGCATCGCCTGTCGTCTGCATTTACAGTAACCACTGCCACTTTAATAGTATTGCCAGCCTGATAGGATTTTGCTAATTCGGCATTTTTTTCAACTGCACAGTATTCACGAGGCACAAATGCGCGCATCTGGTTTGGTAGCACAACAACTAGACCCTTTGCAGTGATTTCTTCTATAGTTGCGTTGTGGACTGCATCGCGCAGTGAGTCATTTGCAGCAAGCCAGGGATTTTCTTCACCCGTGATTAACTCCAGAGCAATTTTTTTATTAGCATGGTCAATATCAATAATTTTAACCTGTACGCTATCGCCCTCATTACATACTTCATGTGGGTCATGAATTTTTTTCACATAGCTCATTCGTGAAACGGGTATAAAGCCTTCAAGGCCATTTGATAGCTCAACAAATGCACCACTTTTAATTATTTTGGCGATAGCTCCGGTATATATACCACCAACTTCAAATTTATTAACATAATCCCAAGGCTGGGGCAGTGTTTGTTTTATGCTCAATGTCATCTTTGCTTTGTTCCAATCTATATCGATAATCTTTGCTGTTATAGTTTGGCCTGTTTCAAATTGGTTGAGATTTGGTTTACGGCTATGCGACAGCTCACTTTTTGGCACAAAGGCATCCAGTGATTGTACCGATGCTAAAAGACCTGCATCAAGCACCTGAACAACGGTTGCCTGCACTATATCACCAACTTTCAACTGCAGTTTCAGCTTCTCAATAGTTTCTTCCTTGATTTTTTCAAGTAGTGACCTTCGGGAAAGGATGATGTTTTTTCCTTGCTGTTCATATCGCATGATAGCAAACTCAAAGCTTTTATTGAGGTAACTTTCGGTCTCCACAACTTTTGTATCAATCTGTGAAAGAGGACAAAAAGCCTGTATGCCGCCAATTGACACAATAAATCCTCCATTTGTTGTGTGCTTTACGGTACCAAATACAGGCAGTTGATTTCTGTATGCTGTGTGCAGCAATTCCGGTGAAACAATTCCCTTACCAATAGTAGATGTTAGTACTATTTCGCCGCGTTTTATGGCTGCAATATATGCGGTAATGGTATCGCCAACCTTGAGTGAGTGGTTGCCTTTGTCATCAATAAATTCTTTTATATCGATGACAGCTTCACTTTTAGATTGGATGTCTACAAATATGCTGTCGCCAGTTATAAGTATTACTTTTCCCTTAACAGAATCGCCCACTGCAAAGTTGTCAGATTTTATAAACGATTGTTCCAGTAACTGGGAAAAATTTTCTTCGTGAGAGTTTTCATTGGAATTTATGTGTGCCATGAAGTATCCCTATTGCATTATTTAATATCAGTAATGGATTGTACTCTATGCAATGAGCCAAAAATTGTCAATATTGTTTTTTCCTGTCATTCTATGAATGGTACAGAATATTCTTTCCCCCATACCGTCATTGAGGTCTTGACCCGGAATCTTGATTGCATTGAGATGCTGAAACAAGTTCAGCATGACCTACAGTGGTGTCATTGATGGCTTGCCCCGGGATCATACATCCCATACCGTCATTCCGGGCTTGCCCCGGAATCGTGTCTGCATTGAGATGCTGAAACAAGTTCAGCATGACGTATATGATAGTATCCCAATTAATTTTATTAACAAAATAAGGTAATGGTAACGATAATTAGATAAACAACGCACGGTATAACAAATTTTTGTTTAAATTTTCATTGTATGCTATACAATTGGTAGAAAATCTTCTTAAAATTTAATCGGAGGATATGAATGCGTAAACAGTATTTCATCGTGATTATTATGATTATAACAATGATAGTATCATCAGGTGTATTTTCTCAGGAAGCAAAGAAAGATTCACTGGAATCTGAAATGATTGTAAATGAAGGAAAACAGCTTGATCAGCAGATTCTTACATTTTGTAAAAGAATAGAGGACACAATAGCCAAATATAAATTAATGTCTATCAAGGATATCAGGTTACTGCCATTTCAGATATCATATTCACAGGGTAATGATTTTATCTATCTGGAAAAGCATTTTTTTGTTAAGGACGATCTGGTGCCCAATAAAATAAAGATAAAAAAATTAAAGTCCATTAAAATTTACACTAATGGGACAACGGTGAGCAAACTGGAATCAATCATAAGAGAAGAAAATTATTATGAAAATACAGTTTCAGAAGTAAAAATTGTTGATCCAACTCCTACTGCATTAGGCACTGATGATATTGTCTTTACCTATATTAGAGAAAACAAGGTGATATTAACTGATAAAAAGCTTTCGGAAGTAAAAAACTCAACAGCATTCCCAATACAGAATCAGCTTAAGCGAGAATTCTATATACCACATTTGATGTATTTTTATGATGTGCTTTTGAGCATAGCTGAGACCTATTATAAAGGCATGAAGGATGTTGATAGCACAATGACCGAATTCTTAAAGGATTCTACAAAATATTATTAAAAAAAAGGCGGGTGTAAAACCCGCCCTTTTGATTTCATGCTATCTGTTCACACTTTTTCCTTTCCATTTGACGTACTTCTTTCCGTAGAATTTTGCCTATTGCACTCTTTGGCAATGCATCAATGAATTCAATATCTTTTGGTACTTTATAAGGAGCTAATTTTTCTTTGCAATAGGCAATAATCTCCTCTTTGGTTAATTGTTCACCCGGTTTAACTACCACAAACGCTTTGGGGACTTCCCCACGATATGGATCAGGAACACCAATTGTGCACGCTTCAAGAATCTTGGGATGCTGGAATAGTATTTCATCAATCTCAAGTGGGAAAATGTTATAACCGCTGGAAATTATCATATCCTTTTTACGATCAACTATTGTAAGGTATCCATCTTCATCCATTGTTCCAATGTCTCCAGTGTACAGCCAACCATCCTTTAACACGGCTGCAGTCTCTTCAGGTTTTTTATAGTATCCTTTCATCACCTGAGGTCCTTTGAAGCATATTTCGCCTGACTGACCAATGTCCATTTCTTTTATACCGGATTCCACATCAACGATTTTAATATCTGTGCTGGGTAACGGTATTCCCACAGTACCGGGCTTTATATTGCCTTTCCATGGTGATCCAGTGCCCATTGGCGAAATCTCGGTCAGGCCATATATGTTGATGATGTCGCCACCAGTTAACTCTTTCAGCTGTTTAATAGTTTCAACAGGTAGAGGGGCTGCTCCAGCAATAAACCCTTTGATAAAACTCAAATCCATTTTTCTAAATTCAGGGTTGTTCAAAAGACCTATGAATATTGTGGGAACGCCAGGCACAAAGGTTGGTTTAAACTTCTTAATTTGTTCAATGATGACACCAGGTTCTGGCCGCGGGATAAGTATATCAGTCCATCCACCCCAGATGGTAAGATTCTGAATTCCTGTAAATCCTGCTGAGTGGAAAAAGGGAAAAATGCCAAGCATACTCCCATCACCTTCTTTGAGATCATAAAACCAGCTTCTCAGTTGTTGCACATTACATGACATGTTGGCATGTGTCAGCATAACTCCTTTACTGGTGCCAGTGGTACCTCCGGTGTATAGCAATGTGGCAACATCCTCCCATGATGATTCATCGTTCACGGGTGTGTCATCGTGCTGTTTCATCAAATCAAGGAATTGGCTTACATCCGCAGATGGCGTTACTTTGCGGTACATCTGTTTGCGAACATACGGAAATAGCTGTTTAAGGGGGAATGGGAGATAGTCATTAATGTGGCAGGTTATGATATGCTGTATCTTTGTAGTGGGCTTAATGTTGATAATCCGTGGTAAAAGCAGATCTAAAGTGATAACTACAGTTGCGTCAGAATCATTAAGCTGATACTGTAACTCGCGCTCTGTGTAAAGTGGATTGTTGAGTGCTGCTATTGCACCAATACGCCAGATTGCATAGTTAGCAATGACTACATTTGGAATATTGGGCAAAACAAGAGCAACAGTGTTGCCTTTTTTGACGCCAAGAGCTTTGAGTGCTTTAGCAAACGTATTGACCATCTTCTCAAGTGTGGCGTAATTGATTTTTTTGCCCATAAAAATCAATGCGGTATTTTCAGCAAATTTGTGGGCAGATCTTGTTAATGCCTGTGGCATTGTTGTTTTGTCAAAGTCAAGTTGGCGCGGTACCTGTGGGGGATAATTCTTATGCCATATTCTTTCAAATGACATGGGAACCTCCTTTAAACATTAAAATTAAAAAAAATAGTTTGATCATCACAGGGGATATACGCTGTAGCAAAATATCGTTGAGATAGGACTAGGCACTTGTAAGCAGTTATAAGATAAGAAAAATGTTGAGCGGCAAGCAACAAAAGTCACGGGTTTGTATTATTTGGGAGCAATACAATATGTGTGTCCTGCCCAACCCCTGTGACTACAACCCAATAAATTAATACATAACAGTGTTATGTTGCAATAGGTATATGACAATGTCAAGCTAAAATTTTTTATTTATTGACTATCTGCCATACGCGCAAAACGCCAAATATGATGGTTATTGCAACTAAAATTATGGTTATCTTTCCTGATAACTTATGAAAATCTTTAATATTCTGTTTTCCCTTTGTTATTAAATAACCCAGGTGTTTTTATAGCCATTGATTGTTTTTCTTTTTTGTGGAAATGATGGCGGCCACAAGAAGCAATATAAAACCTAGTATCATAGCAAACGCATGTAACATTGTTGGAATTGGAATACTCATGGCAATCCTCCATTAAAATGTAATCTATTTATTTTTTGGTATTATACGATGGTAAATAAAAAAATCAACAATAAATAAAAAATAAAAGATGAATCGCTATTTATTAATACAATGCAGAATTTTAAACAAAATACAAAATAGTTTATAACCAAACAGTCTTGGACAACAATGCTATACATGTCATCATTCACATGTCATCATTTACATGTCATCATTTACATGTCATCATTTACATGTCATCATTTACACGATAATTTTAAAGAATCATTTCTGGATAGGGATATTCATTACACAACAATAAAAATATTGTGAAGATTAAAATATACACTATATTTATATATATAAATTTTAATAAATATAATTACGAGGTTGTTTATGGGTTTGATAGTCGATAGGCGAGATCAGGAATTTGTGTTGTACGAAATGTTAGGACTACAGGAATTGTTTTCAACTCCCCGCTTTGCGGACTACTCAAAGGATATGTTTGATATGGCAATTGATTTGTCAAAGCGAATATCCGAAGAGGAAGTGTTGCCAAAATACATGGAAGGGGATAGAGAAGGGGCAAAACTGATTGATGGTCAGGTTAAGGTTCCAAAGTGCTATCATCATCTGCACAAAATTATGAACGATAGTGGCCTTTTTACCATGGCAGTATCACCGCAAGCTGGTGGTCAGGGTTTTCCGTATGTTATTGATCTAGCTGCACGTGAATACTATGTGTTCAACATGGGCTTTTTGCTTTACCCTGAAGCTGCAGTAGGTGCAGCACACCTCATTGAAGTGTATGGAACTGAAGAGCAGAAAAATAAATATATGTACAAAATGTATGAAGGGAAATGGGGTGGCACCATGGTGTTAACCGAACCTGAAGCAGGTTCTGATGTAGGTAATTTAAAAACTAAAGCCATACCACAGCCTGATGGTACATACAAAATAGTTGGAAGCAAGATTTTCATTTCTGGTGGGGATTCAGACCTTTTTGAAAACATAATCCATCCAGTACTGGCACGAATTGAAGGCGACCCAGCAGGCACCAGTGGCATATCAATATTTCTTGTACCAAAATATCTGGTTAATGATGATGGCACCCTGGGTAGGAAAAATGACATCACTATTACAGGAATTGAACATAAGATGGGATTAAAAGGGAGTGCTACCTGTTCAATGAGTTTTGGCGATAACGGCAACTGCTACGCTGAACTCTTAGGTCAGCCACGTCAGGGTATGAAGATAATGTTCCAGATGATGAATGAAGCCCGTCTTGGCATGGGACTGCAGGGGTTGGGGACTGCTTCTATTGCATACCTGCATGCATTAAACTATGCAAAAGAACGTAAGCAGGGTGCAGACCTTTTCAACATGCAGAATCCTGAAGCACCACGTGTTTCTATCATTAATCACCCCGATGTTCGCAGAATGCTATTGTGGATGAAATCCCATGTTGAGGGAATGCGTGCACTGGTATATTTGTGTGCACTTGCTATTGACCGCAAAGAAGCAAGCGAAGGCCAGGAAGCTGAAAAATGGCATGGTATTATGGAACTGCTTGTCCCTATCACCAAGGCATATTGCACTGATATGGGTTTCAGAGTAACAGAGCTTGCTATTCAAATTTACGGTGGCTATGGCTACTGCCAGGACTATCCAGTGGAACAGTTTATGCGTGATTTAAAAATTGCTTCAATCTATGAAGGCACAAACGGAATACAGGCACTTGACCTTGTTGGCCGAAAGATGTCGCAAAACAAAGGAGCAAACTTTATTAATTTTCTTGGTGAAATTAACAAAACTCTGGCACGCTACAAAGACAACCCGCGGCTTGCTGATATTTCAAAAGATGTACAGGATGCGGTGAATTTACTGGCAGATATGGGCATGTTCTTTGTACAGTGTGGTAAGGAAGGCAAGTTCCTTATCCCAATCAGCAATGCATATCCTTTCTTAAATCTTATGGGCACTGTTGCATTGGGATGGCTGTTATTTTGGCAGAGTGGCATAGCCTATGAAAAGCTTGACGAAATTTGCAAGCAATATAATGTTGATGCAAATGACAAAAAAGCAATTGCACAGTTAGCAAAGGACCATAAAGATGCAGCATTTTACTGTGGCAAAATACACAGTGCGCGTTATTACATTACGCATGTATTGCCACATGCACATTCGTATGCAAAGGCAATCAAGAGCCAGAATCTTTCAATGCTTGACATTCCGGAAGAAAGTTTTGCGATAGAGTAAACAGGTTGTTGTTTTTGGCACAAAAAGAAAAGCGGGCTTGCAATAAGCCCGCTTTTTGTTATGAGCTATCGCACAAATAAAAAATAGTTGCACAAAGTTTATTTTTGTGGCCGATAGTTACTAATTACTAATGTGAAAATGAGGAAACAGTGGCATATAAAAATCTTCAAAATTTCATTGCTGCGTTAGAACACGCTGGTGAGCTTAAACGTATTAAAACAGAAGTTGATCCGTATTTAGAAATTACTGAAATTGCTGACAGGATGAGCAAAAGTTATGGACCTGCCTTGCTTTTTGAAAGAGTGAAAGGTTCAGCATATCCTGTGCTCATCAATGCATTTGGCAGCTATAAAAGAATGCAGATGGCACTGCACTGCAATTCATTTGATGAGATTGGGCAAAAAATTTACAACCTCATCACTATGCAGCCTCCAAAAACCATTACCGAAAAGATTAAGGCGCTTTTGACATTGAAAGATATTGCAAAGATAATGCCAAAAGAAGTCAGCAAAGCGCCATGTCAGGCACACATAATTAAAGAAGGTGCACTGCTTGATGCACTTCCAATTTTAACCTGCTGGCCAAACGATGGTGGGCCATTTATTACACTTCCCATTGTCATCACCAAAGACCCTGAGACAGGAATTCAAAATGCAGGCATGTATCGCATGCACAAGTTTAATAACACATCTACTGGTATGCACTGGCAGTACAACAAGGATGGTGCACGCCATTACCGCAAATACTGTCAGTTGCAGCAACGTATGCCGGTTGCAGTGGCCCTTGGAGGTAGTCCTGCAATAACGTATGCTGCAACAGCGCCATTGCCACCTGACATTGATGAAATGCTGTTTGCAGGATTTCTGGAAGGTGAAAGCGTTGAACTTGTGAAAGCAAGGACAGTGGATTTATTGGTGCCGGCAGAAGCTGAGTTTATCATAGAAGGGTATGTTGATCCCGGTGATGAAACTATTGAGGGCCCGTTTGGCGACCACACAGGGTTTTATTCTGCTGCAGACCGCTATCCAGTGTTTCACGTTACCTGCATCACCACGCGCGATAATCCTGTGTATCCGGCTACAATTGTGGGTAAGCCACCAATGGAAGACTGCTACATGGCAAAAGCAACAGAGCGGATATTCCTGCCGTTTTTAAAAATGCTTGTACCTGAGATTGTAGATATTGAGCTTCCGCTTGAAGGAGTGTTTCATAACTGTGCGCTTGTATCAATAAAAAAAGAATATCCTGGGCAGGCCAAGAAAGTTATCAATGCCCTGTGGGGATTGGGTCAGATGGCTTCAACCAAATATATCGCTGTATTTGATGATGATATTAATCTTAGGGATTACAGCACAGTGGTGTGGAAGCTTTTAAACAATGTTGATCCACGCCGAGATTTGATGATTGTAGAAGGCCCACTGGACGCGCTTGACCATTCGGCACCGTTTGCAAATTTTGGTGGCAAGATGGGCATTGATGCAACGCGCAAAACAAAAGAAGAAGGTATGGGCCGTGATTGGCCTAAAGAAATTAAAATGTCAGATGATATTATTGAGCGTGTAACAAAGAGGTGGAAGGAGTATGGATTTTAAAAAGCTATCGCAACTTATTATGATTGAACAGACGGTGTTTGCGCTACCGTTTGCATATTTAGGAATTCTTTTTGCTGGAGGTGGAAAGATTTCAACATGGATATTTGCATCTGTTGCACTGGTTGCCGCGCGTACTGCCGGGATGTGCTTTAATCGCGTTATTGATGCTGATATCGATGCCAAAAATCCTCGCACAAAGGATAGGCTGTTGCCAAGAGGTGAGGTAACACGACAGGAAGTACTGCGCGCTGCTGTTGTATCTTGTGTGGTGTTTGTATTTGCATCGTATATGCTCAATATGTTGTGTTTTTATCTTTCATTTGTGGCGATAGCTCTTTTAATAAGCTACTCATATTTCAAACGGTTTTCATCAGCTTCACATCTGTATTTAGGATTTGTGGAAGCAGCTGCACCAATTGGAGGGTATCTTGCAACAACAGGCGAATTTGCTTTGATTCCGTTTATATTGGGATTTGCCATTATGACGTGGATTGCTGGGCTTGATGTGGTGTATGCACTGCTTGATATAGATTTTGACCGTAATGAAGGCTTACACTCAATACCTGCACAATATGGAAAGGATAAGGCGCTTATCATTTCAGCATTGCTATATGTTCTGTCATTTGCATCACTTATTGCAGCCGGGGTAATAACTTCACGCAAAGAAGCATACTGGATTGGAGTGCTCTGTGTGGGAATAATTTTTATCTACCAGCAAAAGCTTGCACGGAGCAAGGATTTAGAGCATGCCATAAAGGAATTTTTCAAGGTAAATTCGTTCATATCGCCGGTGCTCTTTATTTCAACGTTTGTTGATGTGTTTTTCATTATGTGAATTCACACAAAGATGGCAGAGTACGCGAAATAATTGCTAGAAAAATATTTTCAATCTCCCTAAACTCTGTGATCTCAGCGAACTTTGCGAAAAAAAATGGAACATCACGCAGAGAGCGCGGGGTACACGGAGTGAAAGAGGGTTGCAAAAGAACTACAATCTCCCCAAGCTCTGTGATCTCAGCGAACTCTGCGTGAGAAAAATATATCACACAGAGAGCGCAGAGTTTAAGGCTTGCAAAAATAAGTTTAGAAGAATATGCTGGCTGTGATACAATTAATTCTATGATAATCGTGTGCATAACAGGAGCAAGTGGTGCTATCTTGGGTATACGCCTGATAGAAGAGTTATTGCAGAAAAACAAAGAAGTTGCATGTATTGTTTCGCAAAGTGCCTGGCCTGTTATGCAGTATGAATTGCAAACTGACGTCCACACTGTTAAAGAAATTTTGCTGCAGCGCAGTATCGATATTCAATTGCTCCATAATCTAAAAGAATATAAACCTGATGATTTTTTTACACCAATTGCAAGCGGCAGCAATCCATTTGAAGCAGCAGTAGTGATTCCTGCTTCTATGAAGACAGTGGCTGCTATCGCTTGCGGATATGCTGACAACCTTATACACCGTGTATGCGATATTGCACTTAAAGAAAAGCGCACTCTCATCATTGTGCCACGCGAAACGCCAATGAGCGGAATACATCTTAATAATTTACATACAGCGGCACTGTATGGGTGTACGGTAGTTATGCCTGTGCCAGCATTTTACAATTTCCCAAAAACTATTGATGATGTTATTAATTTTATAGTTGGCAGAGTGTTGGACATTCTGCATATTGAACACAATTGTTACAAGCGATGGAATAATGAACCTCATACGCGATAGTAAACTTATTTCAATCAGCGAAAAAGTGGAGGCTGGCATTGCTGTATCAGATGATGATGCATTTGCCATGCTTACAACCACTGATATTATGGGGCTTGCTGCCATAGCTCATAAAGTTAAAATGAGATTGCATGGGAGCAGTGTCTTTTATGGTGTGAATATGAATCTTAACTATACCAATATATGCACACTACGGTGCCCGTTATGCGCTTTTTCACGTAACAAAGATGATAATGATGCTTATCTGTTGTCATTGGATGCGATAGCTCAAAAAATTGAAACTGCAGATGATATTGATGAAGTCCACATTGTGGGCGGGCTTCATCCCGATCTTCCATTATCATATTACGAAGATATGCTGAAAATCATTAAATCTATAAAACCTGCTCTTCACATTGTAGCGTTCACTGCAGTTGAATACGATTATATGTCAAAGAAATTCAATATCCCGCTTGATGAGTTGTTTCAGCGGTTGAGGAAAGCTGGGTTAGGCTCAATTCCTGGCGGTGGTGCTGAAATCTTTGCACCTGAGGTGAGGGGAACTATCGCCCCAAAAAAAATTAGTGGAACGCGCTGGCTTGAAGTTATGGCAATAGCTCATAGAAACGGCATAAAAACCAATGCCACAATGCTTTTCAACCACATTGAAAATGAACAGCATATAATTGACCATATAAAGCAAATTCGCACGTTGCAGGATGAAACAGGCGGATTTAAAACATTTGTACCTCTGGTATTTCATCAGGAGCACACAGGAATAAAAGCCAAACGAAAAGAACCAACTGGTTTTGATATAATCCGAATCTATGCAACAGCTCGCATTTACCTGCACAATGTGCCCCATATCAAGGCATTGTGGATGTATGTGGGGGAAAAGTTAGCACAGGTGCTGCTACAGTGCGGTGTTGATGATATCGGTGCAACCTACTATGATGAAAAGGTGGTACACAGTGCAGGTGCCAAGACGCCTGCATGGGGGTCTGAAGCATTTTTACAGCATATAATAAAAGATGCAGGTTTTATACCAGTACGTGTGAATGCAAGTTATATTCCCACAACATGAAGGTATTTATGAAATTAGGCTATATTAACTATCTTAATTGTTTCCCTTTTTATTATCATATGTTTCATGTTAAGCCTCTTAATGGTGTGGAGGTGGTGCCTGCCTATCCAAGTCAGCTTAACCAAATGCTTATTGAAGGAAAGCTTGATATGAGTCCAATATCATCAGCAGCGTATGCACAGGGGCAGGACAGTCTTAAACTCTTACCTCAATTTTGTTTAAGCTCAATTGGATACGTACGTTCGGTGATTCTTGTAAGCAAAAAACCAATTGAGATGCTTGACAACTGTACGGTTGGCCTTTCACATGCATCGCAAACGTCAGTGGTGCTTTTGAAGATACTTTTGCAAAAATTTTATGGTGTACTTCCGCACTATGTGAGCTCTGATCCCTTTGCAACATTGGGTGATATTGATGCAAAGCTTGTTATTGGCAATGAAGCAATGATGCATGAGCAGGAGCCCGTGCCATATATCTATGACCTTGGTGACCTGTGGCTACAGAAGACTGGTTACCCGGTAGTCTTTGCTGTGTTTGCAGTGCGAAGTGACGCTATCACCCGGTACAATGACATCATTAATGATGTGTGTGCATCATACCGCACCTCACTTGACACTTTGAATACAAATCCTGCCGACTTGATTGCAAAAGCCCGGCAGCGGTATCCCGATATTGCTTATGATATTGCACATTACTATACCCTGCTAAAATTTGAATTTACTGAAAAGCTTAAAGAAGCATTAATGCAGTATTATGCAATGGCCTGGCAGTTGCAGTTATTGCCGCCTGTTTCATCATTACAATTTTTTGGGCGATAGTTACTATATATGAAATCCATTGACACAATAATTAATGCTATCCTTGACCACCGGCGAATAGATTCTCACGATGCCGAAATTCTTTTTCAATGCGATATTGCAACCTTAGGACCTCTTGCGGACATGCGCCGTGAGAAAATAGTGCCAGGAAATGAGGTTGGATTCGTCATAGACCGCATCATTAATTATTCCAACAGGTGTGTGGCAATGTGTAACTTCTGTGCGTTTCATGCGCGGGCAGGCAAAATACCACCATACGATCTTACTATGGATGAAATTTTGCAAAAAATTGAGGAGCTTGTTGCAATTGGTGGCACGCAGGTAATGCTGCAAGGTGGGCTTCATCCTGAGTATATTCTGCCACACTATGTAGATATTGTCAAAACAATCAAACAGCATTTTCCTTCTATATATTTACATTCATTTTCACCATCTGAAATAGTGCATATAGCAAAACAAAGCAATTGCAGTATTGATGAAGTTATCGGTACGTTGCAAAACGCCGGGCTTGATTCAATACCGGGAGCCTCTGACCTGCTTGTTGATGATGTTCGCAACAGGGTTAGCCCGCGTAAAATAACAGTACAACAGTGGTGTGATGTGGTGCGTTCAATAAAGCGCCATGGCATGCACACAACCGCAACTATGACCTACGGCATGGGCGAGACGCTATCCCAGCGCATAGAGCATCTTGAAGTGGTGCGCCAAATGCAGGATGAAACTGGCATCATTATGGGTTTTATACCGTGGTCGTTTTCGCCAAAAGGCACCTATATGGAAGACGTTATTCCTGCAACGGGCATTGATTATTTAAAAACTGTTGCTATTGCCCGAATTTTTCTGGACAACATCCCCTATCTGCATGCAGGATGGCTCACTGAGGGGATGGGACTTGCGCAGATAGCACTTGCCATGGGTGCAAACGATATGGGTGGCATCCTGATGGAGGAAAAGGTTGTAAAAGCAACAGGTGTTACTACAACTACCAATTTAGAACAATTATGTGATATAATTATTAATGCAGGAAAAATCCCGTTGCAGCGTGATTCAAAATACAGGCCTATCAGGAGATATTCATGAAGTATCAGGTTGACAATGATAACCCTCATGGGCGAAAAGCAAAAATACGTTCAATGTTTGATGCAATTGTTGATGGGTATGACAGAGCAAACCGTATTTTATCGTTTGGTATTGACCAGTTGTGGCGCAAAAAGGTTGTAGAGCAGTGTGAATGTTCACAAAAAGATGTTGTGCTGGATATCTGTTGTGGCACAGGGGATCTTTCAGCGCTGATCCGTGCAACTGGTGCTCATGTAGTGTCGCTTGATTTTTCGTATAATATGATTCAGAAGGGACGGGAAAAGGGAAATATTGATGAACTGGCAACCGTTGCAGATGCATCACGATTGCCGTTCAAAGATGCAATTTTTACCAAAGTTTGTGTGTCATTTGGTATTCGAAATATACCCGACATTGATATATTCCTTGAAGAGGTGTATAGAGTCTTAAGACCTGGTGGTACATTTATTATTCTGGAACTCACACGTCCACGGTATAATATTTTCAGGTTGTTATACTTCTTTTATCTTTATACTATATTGCCAATTGTAGGCGGAATTATTGCTGGAAGTTTCAATGCTTATAGATACCTATCAAAAACAATACACACATTTATTGACCCTCTCACCTTGACGGCAATGCAGGAAAAACATGGTTTTATAGACATTCAGTGTAAATCTATGACGTTAAGCATAGCTACTATGTATATAAGCAAAAAGCCGCCAGTGGACACATCATTTCTTTCGTTGCCGTTGTCAAAGCATTCTCATTCTAACAGTGTAATCATTCATTAGAATTAGAAATAGTACAGATATTTCTTGGACAATGGATGGTTGCCGTCAATCAGGCTGGTTACTTTCTGCTGTATTGTTTGTGTGATAGCTCCGGGAACTGGACTAAATGAAATAGCATCAATGCTTTCAATTGGCTGGATGTTATTGACACTACCGCTAAAAAATGCTTCAGAAAACCTATTAATACTTACAGCAGGAATGTTGCATTCTTCTGCGGGGATGTTATCATAGCGTGCAATATCAAGAACTATCATACGTGTTACACCCGGCATAATTGAATCCAGTGTGGGTGTATAAAGGCAATTATTCTGCACAAAGAAAATGTTTGCAGTTGCCGCTTCAGCAATATTGCCGTTAGTGTCAACAAGAATAGCATCAGTGTACCCTTTATTTTTTGCTTCCATCTGAGCAAGGTAGCTGTTTACATAATTTCCTGTAACTTTGGCATGTACCGGAACTGTTGTTGGGTCAATCTTTCGGTAGCTTACAATATGTGCACGTGCTGGTTTTGATAGCTCTTCAATATTGAGCTTTAGCGCTTTATAATCAATACAAAAAACCGCAAGTGAAATCTTACCTGAGCGGGGAATAATGGTAAACTCTAGGTCATCATCAAAATATGCAAAAAATTTCACAAGACCATGTGTTACGTTATTCGCTTTTGCACAAGTTACTATTGCTTCTGTTAGCTCATTTTCATTGTGCTGTACATTGATGTGCATTGCCTTTGCGCTGTTAAAAAACCGCTCACAGTGCTGGTGTAATCCTAACAGTGCACTGCCGCTTTTATTGGTAACTATCTCCAATACTTCAAATATAGCTGTTCCCCTGCTGAAACTGTGTGAAAGCAGTGAAACTTTAGCATTATGAATGTCAGTCAATGATCCATTTATCCATGCTTGCATACGCACTACCTTTACGATGTTTGTGATTTAGTATGATGCATCACATTATGAGTAAAAAACGCATGTAACACATAATTATATACAAAGTCAAATCAATAAACTAAAATTTGTTATTAAGTTGCAATAATATAGTCATTAATCTATTCGTAACAATGAGAAGTAAATTAGTAGATAATGAGGAATGATAAAAAAGTCAAAATAGTTGCGGTGGAACGAGGATCTGTTCAACTATGATAATGAACAGGCAGGTTAC
>JAOAIH010000056.1 GCA_026414805.1 Spirochaetota bacterium
TCGTGGGCTCGGAGATGTGTATAAGAGACAGGTGTAACGACTTGGTCACTGTCTCAACGAGGGACACGGTGAAATTGTAATGTTTGTGAAGATGCAGACTACCTGCAGAAGGACGGAAAGACCCCGTGGACCTTTACTGCATCCTGACATTGTAATTTGGTGCGGTATGTGTAGGATAGGTGGGAGACTGGGAAGTCTCGACGCTAGTCGGGATGGAGTCGTCCTTGAAATACCACCCTTATCGTATCGGGTTACTAACTGATTCCTGTTGATCCAGGATCAGAACAGTGTCTGGTGGGCAGTTTGACTGGGGCGGTCGCCTCCTAAAGAGTAACGGAGGCGCCCAAAGGTTCCCTCAGCACGGACGGAAATCGTGCGTAGAGCGCAAACGCATAAGGGAGCTTAACTGCGAGACCTACAAGTCGAGCAGATACGAAAGTAGGGGTTAGTGATCCGGTGGTCCCGCGTGGAAGGGCCATCGCTCAACGGATAAAAGGTACCCCGGGGATAACAGGCTGATAGTGCCCAAGAGTTCATATCGACGGCACTGTTTGGCACCTCGATGTCGGCTCTTCGCATCCTGGGGCTGGAGAAGGTCCCAAGGGTTCGGCTGTTCGCCGATTAAAGCGGAACGCGAGCTGGGTTCAGAACGTCGTGAGACAGTTCGGTCCCTATCCTCTGCAGGCGTTGGAAATTTGAGGGGATCTGTTCCTAGTACGAGAGGACCGGAATGGACGAACCTCTGGTGTACCAGCTGTCGTGCCAACGGCACCGCTGGGTAGCTATGTTCGGAAAGGATAACCGCTGAAAGCATCTAAGCGGGAAGCCTACCCCAAGATTAGATTTCCCCTGACCCTTGAGGTCACTGAAGACTCCTCGAAGACTACGAGGTTGATAGGCTGGAGGTGTAAGCACAGCAATGTGTTCAGCCGACCAGTACTAATCAGTCGTGAGGCTTGACCATATTATAAAAAGCCCCTCTAAAAAAAGAGGGGCTTTTTAATTATATTTTGTTTTATAAAAACGTAAAGTAATCTATGGTTTTATTGTATCAATTAGCTTTAATGTTTCTTTTTCCAGCACCATTATGGTTTTATCGGCACGATTTATATAAATGAAGTTATCCCAAAAACTTATAAATGTATTTTCGTTAATTTCTTCAGAAGATTTAGATACCATTATAAGATTTGTGTCAAATCGGCCAAGGTAAAATTTCCCATTTTCTATTACTATCGCATAAATAAAACTATCTTTGATTATTATAAAACTTCGCCAGAAAATATTGTCAGAGCCATATATTTTTGGTTCAAGGCTATTCCTGTCAAGCAGCGTGAGCCTGTGGCCAATTGTATGATTCCCCTTATGTGTAATAACTACCACACCACCGGAAAATATGTCGTATCTGCTCCCACAAATATTTTTTTCAGGTGATTTAAATAAAATTTTTCGTGACGCAGGATCTATCATCACCATTTCATTATTATAATGGCCATCTTGGAGATATTCCTTAATTTTTAAATAATACAGTTTATTGGCATAGATATTTTGATCAATTTCTTTTGAACGTAACTTATCTTCCCGTGCATCCAGTTCTTTCTCCTTCTTTTCAAGTTTTTTTATCATTTCTTTGTCTTTTGATGATTGTTTTTTACTTTCATCAGCAGCTATATCTTCTTTTTCTTTTTTTAGTTCTTTTTCCTTTTCATCTAAAATTTTTTCTTTTTCTGTGATTTTATTTTTCTTATCCACAATTTCTGATTCTTTTTGAGCTATCTCCACTTCTTTCTTTTTTATATCCTCTTTTTCTTTTTCAAGTTGTTGTTCCTTTTCTGCTATTTCTTTTTGCATTGCCTTTTGTTTTTCAGTATCTGGTTCATTACTGATTTGTTCTTTTGCCTTGCTGAGCTCTTTTTCAGTTTTCTGTACTTTTTCTTTTCTATCCTCAATGGATTTTTTTTCATCTTCTAATTTTGCAAAATCCTTTGCTATACTGCTTTTGCTTTTTTCAAGTTCAGCTTTTTGTTGTGTAAGTATTGTTTCTTTAATTTCTGCCACATCTTTACGTGCCTGTATGTTTTTATCATCTTTTTGTATTTCCTTAACAACCTTTTTATCCGAAATTACATCTATAAGCACAGAGTCAAGTTTTCCCTTTTGTGGTTGTTCTGTTAATGGTATGAGAATTTTTGTGGCACCAGGCCATTCATAATATTTTGTTGAAATGCCTGCATTGTTTTTAGTGATGTGTTTCATTACAATACTTTTGTATTTTGATGAAAAATAATCAATATTTCCCCTATATATGGCATTATAATAGGTTAAAAACAGGGCGATAGCTTTAGCGTGTTCAAGGCTATAATCATATTTTTCTTGAAGATAAGCTGACAGTATTTTTCTGATAATATCTATATGGCCAACCCTTGCTTTTTTATCGATTGAGAAAATTGTTGCTGAAAACTTTTCGGGCTCATCTTTTGATATTGCGTTTATCAATGAATATTTCATCCCAAATCTGATAATCCCGGTATTGTCAGTATCATGTGCAAGTGTCTTCCCTATATTTTCTATTTCCCTGGGTGAATCTTTTTTTTGGTATGGACCCTTATAATTTATAAAAGTAACAGGTTTTGTTTGTATTTCATCAATAGCAACCTCAAGGGCTTGGATATCTTGTTGTATAGAAAAAATACTGATGGCAAATATACATATTATCATAATAGACCTGAACATACATCCCTCCTAAAATACAGATTGCTACGCCAAAGCTGGTTTTAGCATCTGATATTAAGATTAAAATAATTAGCAACCTTCATATTAGCTCATATAATGCATAGTTATCACCATTTAGTTCATTAAATGGTGTAGCAATACAAGACTCACTTAAATTGTAGTGAAATGTGCCAAATATAGTTGTATAGCATTGATTGGATAAGGTCAATGTAAAAAAATCTATAAATTATTTAGCAGATAGTGAATCATTCATACTTTCCTTGTATCAAAGTGACAGATGGTTTGGATTACTGTACACTTGTGTTGCTTTCAAAGAGATAGTCTTAAATAGAGTGAAAAGTGTTAAGCACGAGTAAGCAAAAGAGCTTGGATAGTTTATTTTAATAACGAAAATTTAATTGTAAATGTACTGCCTTCATTTGGGGTGGAATTGATAAAAATTTCCCCATTGTGTTCATTAATTATTTTCTTGGTTATTGACAAACCTATTCCAAGACTCTGGCTGTATTTTTTAGTAGTAAAAAATGGTGACCAGATATGTTTTTGAATTTCGGGCTGAATTCCAATACCATTATCTTCTATCGTTAGAATTACATAGTCATCTGAATAATCTGTTTTAATAATTATTTTTCCCGTATACTCTAAATCTCCTTTTTTTGCCTTTTCAATTATTGCATCTCTGGCGTTTGTAATAAGGTTTAACAGTATTTGTTCAATGCTTATTGAATTTCCATAAATTTTTGGTATTGAATCATTCAACAAAAGCAATATATCAATATTATGTTTTTTCAGTTGATTATGAGTCAAAGTAACTGCATTCATTATAATGGAATTAATATCAATTAGCTTATAGATATGGTTGTTTGTATTAAAACTACGGATGTGATCAATAATATATGTTGCTTTATCTACCATAGTACAGATTTTCTGTAATTCGGATAGAGCTTCAAGATAGTTAAAATCATCAAGATTTATGTCATCCATCATGTTTTGAGCAATACTTTTAATACCTGTCAACGGTTGAGCAATTTCATGAGCTATACCAGCAGTAATTTCTGCCATGGTTGAATATTTTGAAAGCAGTTGTATGTCATTATCTTTTTTATTGAGCATTGCAATATACTGGTCATTTTTTTGTTTTAAAAGACGATTTAACTTTGTGAGGTTTGCGTTCATCCGTGCAAGTGTTCGTATCTTTACCAATGCAGTTTGCGACCGCTTCAGTATATCATATATCATGATAGTCATTAAAATTATAATAAATCCTGTGAGGGTGATAATCATGAAATATACATTTTGCAAATATGCCACTAAAGTCAATATTACAGATTCAAGAATAAGTACACCCTGGAAAATCTTTGTGCCATATTTAAATGAAATTGTTTTATGAATGCTGCCAGCAGTATATAAATGGATAAAGGCTAAAATTATACCAGTTACCCATAGAGGCAAAAATAGTGAAAGAATAATAGCCATTTGAGCTATTGAATAAATGTATTTATCGGTGGTGGCGAGGGTTTTTATAATAGTATGGATAAATACTGCAAATACCGCTGGGTACAGTGCAATTATTAGGGCAATAGCGATGGAGGATGGATAGATATGAGCTATCGCACATATTAATGTTGCCCACAACAGGATTGGAAGTGAATACCGCCCTTCTTTATAATTAATATTGGCAAGAGAAACACATAGAAAAAGTGTGGATAGTATTGTGAATGATAATAAAATAGTTTCAGCCATAATACTGTTTGATTTTTTTTACATAATCTGTATCATTGCCATATAATTTTATGCATTACATACATCACGATATCCATTTCATGATATGTCAACATATTTCAGATAATTTTTGTTTTATGAAAAGGTGACAGCTATGGGATTTACCTGTGGGATTATAGGATTGCCAAACGTAGGCAAGTCAACCATCTTCAATGCGCTGACAGGAGCACATGTTCCCATGGAAAATTATCCCTTTTGCACAATTGAACCCAATAAAGGTATAGTACCAGTTCCTGATCCACGACTGTATACCATAGCACACATATTAGAGAAACATGACCCTATACCAACAAGAATTGAGTTTATTGATGTTGCCGGCCTGGTGAAGGGTGCTTCCAAAGGGGAGGGGCTTGGCAATATGTTTTTAAGCCATATACGCTCGGTAGATGCAATAGTGCATGTGGTAAGGTGTTTTGGAAGCAGTGATGTAGTGCATGTTGAAGGAGAAATACATCCGTTGCGTGATATTGAAATTATTAATACTGAACTTTTGCTTGCTGATATGGAAGTATTATTGAGAGCAAAAGAAAAGATAGAAAAAAAGGCAAAATCCGGCGATAAAGAGAATGCCCACAAGCTGGAGATAATCAACACATTATTCAATTATATCAATCAGGGCACTATGTTACACAAAGTTTCTTTAGATTCAGAAGCGGCGCTGTTATGTAATGAATATGGTCTTATAACTGCAAAGCCCATGATAATTTGTGCGAATGTAGATGAACAGGTTACTATAAATCAATATTATACAACATTAAAAGAATATGCAGAAAAGAATGGATTGGGTATTGTTGCAATAAGCGCAAAAATTGAAGAAGAAATAGCTGAATTGCCTCAAGAAGAACAGCGTGAGTACAGGGAAGCGATGGGTGTGGACACATCAGCTCTGGAACGACTAATAATTACAGCATATTCCATGCTTGACCTTATCACATACTATACTATCACAACTCAGTTACAGGCATGGACTATTAAGCGTGGAACAACCGCCCAAAAAGCAAGTGGCATTATTCACAGTGATTTTGAAAAAGGGTTTATCAGGGCGGAAGTTTTTCATTATAACGACCTCCTACAGCATAAGTCTTTACATGCCATAAAAGAACATGGATTGCTTAAAAGTGAAGGGCGTGATTATATAGTTAAAGATGGTGATATCATTCACTTTTTATTCAGTGTGTAAATAATGGATACCTTCAAAACCTATACCACTATCTTTGGGTTAACTCCACATTTTACCATAGAAGAACTTACCCAGGCTTATAGAACATTGGCTATGCTCTATCATCCTGATATAAGCAATGATTGTGATGCATTACAAAAAATGCAGCTTATTAATGCTGCATATGACTATCTCAAACAGTATGCTGTGGCTCATATTAAAAAGGATGATATAATACGTAGCAGAACAAAAGATAGAATATATGATATATATAAAGAGGCATTTGATATTCTTCAACATGCTTTTTATTACTATTACACTGAAGGGTCAGGTTTTACAGGCAATAAGGAATACCTTACAACTAAATTGCAAGAGGCAAAATCATTATTTTCCAAAATTATAAAGGACTATCCTTATAACGAATGGGTGGATGATGCTATTGACAAAATTAACAGCATTAACAAATGGTTGTAGTAAACATCTGAGTCAGCTTCTAACAGCTTATTTTATATACAAATGTTGCAAATTATCTGTGTATTAATAATTGCTATAGCGTTTTAATGATAAAATGATCTAATGGATGACGTGTGGAATGTCCTTTTTCATTGGGATATCCTAACGCGATAACTGCCATTAGTTCATAATCACTGGAGACAGCTAACAATTCATTTACCTTCTGTTTTTTATTGAGTATTTCTCCAAGCCACACTGCCCCTAGTCCTTTGTCATGAGCAGCAAGCAGCATGTTCTGAATACATGCACCAATGCCCATAATGTCTTTATCGCGATTATATCCTGAGGGGATGTGGTAAAATACGCATATACAAGCCTGAGATTCTTTAATTATACGCGAGTATGAGGTGCAATGCGAAAGCTTTTCTTTTATATCGTTTGACTGTACAATAACAAAGCGCCATGGTTGATTATTAAGACCTGATGGTGCCCATATTCCTGCATCGATGATAGCAGTAAGTATATCGTTGGGTATGAGATCAGAGGTATAATGGCGTATTGACCTCCGAGTTTTTATGGCTTCAAATACTTCCATACTACTACTTTTTATACAAAGCTAGCAGTGCGTCAATACTATTTTGCTTTTTTTTAACCCTGGCTATGTGGTCATTAATAATTTTTTCAAAATCAACTTCACCGCGGATTATCTTAACACGTTCAGTTTCAATGAATCCTAAATTTGTTGTAATTTTTACGGTACTTGCAGTATCAGCATATTTTTTTGCTTCATACCAATAGGGCAGCGCTTCTTTATACATTTGTTCTGCAATTTTTAAACTTTCCTGAATGTCTTTTGCATAATCTGCGTCATAAAAGTAAATATGCTGTTTATCATATCGGGTAGCTATTTTGAGATAGTCACGGAGTATAAGCATGTTGATGTGCATAAACATTAAATTGCGGTATTTATAATATTCATCTTCGGTCTGGATTTTCACCAAAGCTTGAGATGGGTGGCGAAATTTGCAGGTAAGTGCGATTTTGAGGCGATCAATATTTTTCCTGAGAGAGTTTTCATCGTAGTACAGTTTCATCCCATACAGTTCATAAAAATCCTCTACATAATGCGGCACAACCTTATAATGCATCCGAACTTTGGGAATATAATCTGAAAATGGCACAAATTCTTCTTTTTCTTTTTGGAAATACTGATACTGGTAATCTTCTGCACCAATCTGTATGGTTATAAGTACAAGAGCTATCGTGACAAGGTATTTTTTAATCTTCATGATTTTATAGTAACAATATAAAAAATAGGCAAAAACGTATACATAAGCTATGGCAAAAAAATTATGTGCAATACATATATCGGAAATATTTATTGTATTAGTAAACAGTTTATTGAAGATGCGATATCAGTATCCGTAATCCAATTAAAATGAGTATGCATCCACCAACTAGCTCTGCTCGTTTGCCAATGATATTGCTTGCTTTGCGGCCAAGGAATACTCCAAGCATTGAAAACAGTGAACAGGTTATGCCAATGATAATGCTTGGCAATATGATGGGTTTTTGCAAAAGGCCAAAGCTTAATCCCACTGCCAGTGCATCAATGCTGGTTGCAAGTGCAAGAAGAACCAGCGTAAAGCCCTTTGATGGATCATCTTTAAATGAAGTTTCATGGTGGCTGAATGAAGCCTTGATCATTCTAATACCAATAAAAGTAAGCAACCCAAATGCAATCCAGTGATCAAAGTTTTTTATTATGGGTTCTATAGCAATGCCACCAAAGTAGCCAATGATGGGCATTGCAAATTGAAACAACCCAAAATGAAATGCAATCCTGAAATAGTACCTGTGGTAGGGTTTGTAGATGTATAAACCAGAAGCGATAGCAACTGAAAATGCATCCATTGCCAGCGCAACAGCTATGCCAAACGTTGATATAATATCCATAACTATCTCACAAAATATTTTTATGATAAAAATGCAATATAAAAATATAATTGCATGCGTTCTGTGTTGTGTTTAACGGTGTAACTTGGTGTCATTATTCAAAAAATAGTTTTAAATATTTTTCAATAGTTAATGCATGTTCAAGTTTAATCTGTGATTCTACAACCCATGATGATTGAGGGAAACGTACTAATGTCAACTGTAAAAGCTGTATGGCTTTTACAAGATCGGTTATTGCCTGTTCTTTTTTAAAGAAACCTCTATTATGCCGTTCGTAAAATATTTCTTTCTGTGCACGCAGAAGGTAATCATCGCCTTGTCGATAAATCCTAAATGCTTCAACATCGAGTATGTTTGCATACGAGTCGATGATGTTGAGGCATTCGGAAGATTTATAAAAAGTGAAAAGCAATTCTTTAAAAATATTAAAATGCTGTAAAAATTCTTCATCATCCGTATATTCGCACAGATTATCTATGCCATGATAACTACGACGAAGCTGCGCAACAATTTTTTTAAAGATATCAGCATTTGCAGTCATATCTCTTCGGGCAAGATTGTAAAGATTATACTGAAAATATTGATATAGTGCATCTTTTGCTTTTTCGCGGTATTGAATAAAATATTGAGTTAATAGGTCTTCACGCAGAATATCTTCTTTTTTAAATTTAGGCTCTTTTTTTTGCGAGGTAACTTTTTCATGTACTGCTGTTTTGTCTTTAAAGCGGTGGGCCATTATGGTGTTGTATGCAACATTGATTGTTGCCATAGCTTTATTTGCCCACTCAATTCTATGAGGGTTTTTATCAGGATGGTATTGTAATGCAAGTTTTTTAAATGCTTTAGCTATTTCATCATCACTAGCATTTTTTGAAACTTGCAATAGAGAATATGATTCTTCAAGTGTTAACATGGTAAAAATTATGGTGTTTTAAAAATTGGTATAAGTATATAGCCTAACGTTGCAATGCAATATGTTTTTTTGTAAATCAATTATTTTATAAGTAAAAAAGTTTATTGTAAGTATAAAACATTTATAATTTTTTGGCGATAGCTCATTACATAAAATGTGCTTGAAAAAATACTTTTATTATATATACTCAATATGAATAATAATCACACATTAGCATTGATACTTTTGCCTGCTAGTGCATTCCTTACAATTATCACATTGTTAAGGCAATGAATGTTGTGGAAAAAATAATTGACAATAACTATACATTCGTATATATCGACATCAAAGGTAAGGTGGCATCATGATAAAACCATTAACTAAAAAACAACAGGCAATATTTTCATATATTAAACAGACAATAAAAAAAACTGGTTTTCCTCCCACGGTTCGTGAAATAGGCAATCAATTCTCAATTACCGTAAAGGGTGCATATGATCATTTGAAAGCAATAGAAAAGAAAGGATATCTGCGATGTGAAGCTGGCAAATCACGAGCAATTGAGCTATTGATTGATAAAGAAGATGTATATGCTGATGTGCGATCAATTCCATTGGTTGGTACAATTGCAGCGGGTGTGCCCATTTTGGCTCAGGAAAACATTGAAAGCTATATACAGTTGCCATCAGGTCTTTTGCCCGACGGCATATTATTTGGGCTTAAGGTTAAAGGCGATTCAATGACGGGTGCGGGCATATATGATGGCGATATTGCCATTATCAGGCAACAGCCAAATGCAAACAATGGCCAAATAGTAGCTGCACTTATTGATAATGAAGCAACACTAAAAATATTAAAGAAAACTGAACGCAAAGTACAGCTTTTGCCTGCTAACGAAAAATATAATCCAATAACAGCAGAAAATGTTGCCATTTTAGGAGTACTTAAAGCATTATTCCGAATATATTAAATAAAAAAAATAGTGGACACGTCATCCCGCTTTCTCATTATGGTTGCAACAATTGTGAAACCATAAGGGAAACAGTATTGGGCGATGCCTCATGTATATGATACACAGTTTCACTATGATCAAATAATTAATCAGTTTCATATTGCTGAAACCAAAATTGATGGTTTGCGGTTATTTTACAATTACAGGCAAAAAATAGTATCATGGTTTAATTATGATACACCCATTACTGTAGCACTATTCAATTTATTTGATCAATTGGCCTATGAAATTCAGGAATTCCCATATAATAATGACGGTTACATTTTAGATATACTCTACAGAAAAGCTGAAACCTATTTGGCATTCATGAAAGGATTACAATACTATGAAAATTTTTTGCTTATAAATAATTTAATTTATGATGATATATTGATAATATGGAGACATTCGCTAATAAATCTTCGTGAAAGATGTATCAACGATTTTCATGAACAAAAGCCTTTACAATATGGCATAACCACAGCACTCCTCACAATGCCTGATGAGACATTAATACCTTTTTTTTATGATATAGCATTATCGCCGGATGTGGATATAGCTATAAGTGCAATCGTTGGGTTAAGTTTATTCAGGAAAAAATTTGCTAATTGGAAGAAGTTGTGCAAAGGTGATAGCCATTATGATGCTATGGTTACCCTAGCTTCGACGCGTGATATTGAAAATTATGATTATTCAAATTGTAACGATAATATCTACATTTTGTTTTTATGCATGCGAGCTGCTGAAATTTTTGCAGGTAAAGTGCGTGATATTTTATCTTTGATGAATGCTGTTTTGCGTACTATACCTGAAAATAATATTCTTTATTTACGTTCTGTTGAAGCTATAGAAAGCTTGCTGTACAGATTGACACGGAGGGAGTTTAACCATTTTACAGTTGATGATATTGTTAATCTTATTGATGTGTTTAATTTACTCCCTGCGGAAATTGTTGATGGTGTTATACAATACTGGAATATCCCTAAGATCGATTTTCTATTTACAGTACAGCGAGCAATACATGAAAAGCAGATACATTTGGATGACTGCTCTAATATAGCTACCTTGCTGTGTACAGTTGAATTAGATTAAAATATGCACACAATTAAGTTTTTTCTCCTGTTGAATACTTGAAACATTACTAATTTACGCTTGACTAAAAAAAAAGCTATTATAGTATGCTTGGCCATGGAGTCTACTATGTGGAGGGCAACATGATTCTGGTAACTGGTTGTAACAGCCTTATAGGACGTACACTTGTAACAAAGCTCGTACACGATGGGCAACAAGTTAAAGCGATAGACATGTGGAAAGATACAAAATTACCGGAATCTGTTACTTTTTTTCAGAGCAATCTTTTAGATACAGATAGTATTGAAGAGGCAATGGAAGATGTAGATACTGTGTTTCATCTTATGGAAGTTGAAGATGCATCCTATTATGGTCGCCGTTTCATGAAGAAAGTTAATGTCAAAGGGACAGAAAATCTTTTAAAAGTAGCTTCAGAAAAAAACGTACAACATTTTATATTTTTATCAAGTGGCAAAGTATATGGGAACCCTGATACTATGCCCATCAAAGAAGATGATCCATTAAAACCAAACACGCCTTATGGCAAAGATAAGGTCAAAGCTGAAAAACTTTGTTTAAAATTTGCTGAGGAAGGATTGCCGGTTACTATCGTTCGACCAACCATTATTACTGGTCCGGGAGTGGACGATGCTATGATATTAATTATTTTATATATGGCATTGGCCATGGGCGATTCTAATCGTTTATATATTGCGGGTGATGGTGATTCCCGGTATCAGCTTGTACATCCTGATGATGTTGTTACAGCCTTATTATCTATCAAAAATAAAGATATCGCCAAAGGGAAAATATATAATATTGGCTCTGATAATGTACCAACTCAGCTGGAACAGGTTGTCAAGGTTAAAGAGATAGCACAGTTGGATTGCCAAATTAAACATATAACACCTATTTTTACCAGGATCCTATCGATTGTACTGAGGCCGTTACATATTCATTATTTACGCAAAGACCATGTCCAGTTTATATTATCAAATTTTGTTCTTGATTGTAATAAAATTAAAGAGGAACTAAACTGGTGGCCCAAAAAAACTAATATTGAGATATGGGCAGAAACTATTGAGTGGTATAGAAGAGAAAAACTATAGCATATATATAGCGTTTAAAATCAACGTTAGGAAATTTCTTACTTGGTTTTTATTATAAATTTTTTTAGTTTATGTACTATATCTTTAATCAACTGCAGCAGTTTTATAAAAAGAACTCGCAGGAATTGACCTATATTTCCTTCGCCTAAATCTGAAGTGAGCAGCATCTGAGCTTTACGTATATCTTCTGTTGATAATGGTGTCTGAGACATTTTCATTTCCTTCAGCTTTTCCTTAAGCTGCTTTTTAGATAGTTTCAGTGTTTCTTTATCAGAAAATCTCCCCGTTTCCATTACTAGCTGTAATAATGAAGGATCTGCTAAAATATCTTGTGTGATTTTCTGCAATTTATATGCACATCGCTTCAAAATTGGATTAGTAGCATTCTTTTTGTTTTCTAGCAGCAGGGATACATATTGTGACAGAAAGTATGCCTGTTTGAAGAGCTTTTTCCTTTCTTCAAGAGTTTTAGTGTCAAAGTCAATTCGTGAAAAATCATCAACAGCAGTTTCAATTGCATCTAATTTTTCATCAGTAAGCTCATAAAGCGAGGATGGGTCAAGATCGGGTATTTCCACAAAACGATGTGAAATTTCTTTTAAGTCCTTAAACATTGTTTCGGAGTATTCTAAAATATACCTGTAAGCACGCTTCTGCAGTGGAGTTAATGCCTCTTCTCCTTCCTGTGACTTTTCCATCTTTTGCTGAATTTCTTTTATATTCAGTGCGGTGGGGTCAAATTTTATTTTATTAGCATCAAATGTTTTCTTCATTTCAAAGTAGTCAGGTTCTGCTAGGTCACGGCCAATTTTTAAAATATTTAATTTAATATCACCTAATTTTTCTTTCATCAAGTATTTATCTATCTTACTAATACCATCGGTTACTACAAGTATTTCAGCGTTGAGCATATCTTTATCATAATGGATATCGTCGATTGCCTGAAACACAGCCTGCTGTAAATTAGTACTGGTGCCCCCAGTAGTAGTAAGTAACACTCGTTCAATCAAAAACGGAAAATCTTCCTTTTTTTCTATCTTAAATAAATCTCCAGGTTTTGAGTCAAACGGTCTGTAAAAAATCTTAGCGTTACTGTTGAGCTTACGCCGCAGGAACTCTGCAACAAGACATTTGGAAAAAAATGACCGCATCCTAATTTCCATTGAGCGTGAACGGTCTAATAGCAGATAAAATTTCTGGTCAAAACGATTTGCCTGCCGTCCACTTTCATCCTGCAATGTTGATATAGGTTTGAACGTGTCAGCTTTCTCTTCATAAAATTTTTGCACAAGAAGCTCGTGCTTGAAAAGTTTGATATCAAAGATGTCATCTTCCCAGGAAAGTTCACGTGGCAGTGCTTTTTTTAAATCATATATGGTTCTGTATCGGTCAATGACCATGATGTCGCTCAATGGCGAGATGCGCTCTACACGGTTTATCAAAATTGATTCATCACGGTTAGGGGCTTCAATCTTTTCTTCACGAGATATATCTTCAACGGCATTTAATGCTTCCGAAATTAATTCAGGAGTAAATATTACTTGAGCTATCTCAAAAATTACAAAAAATTCGGGAGGCAATATAACCGATAGCTCATCAAAAAGGCCTAACGAATCCCAGTACTCAAAGAAATCAAGACTTGGCCGTGACGGAGCCTGTAATGTAGTAATTACTTGTGACATGGTACCTACAATATAGCAAAATAGTCTTTAGTTATGCCTTCTTTGAGTTCTCGCACTTCCTCCACGGCAGGCTGTAATTCGGTTAAGCTTCGCTTTAAGGTTTCAAGTGTAATCTCGTCATCGCTTGCTCGGGACGGGAAGATTTTCTTTAAAAGATTGCGCAATCCTCTCAGAATTCCAGAGGAAGATGCAAGCAATCGCTCTTTCTTATCGGGGTTTTCCATTATCTCCTGAAAAATACGACGGAGGTTAAGTAAAAACTCAATCTGTTGTATAGCACCTGTTGCGTTGAAGTGTACCATAGTTTGCTGGTATGCATCCAGAAACACATCTTTTTCTGATTTGTCTTTTGCTTTGACTGAAATAAAACTGTTCAATGTACACAATGCAAGATACATTTCTTTAAGGTCATCCATGGTTACTTCAAAGCGATTGTTAAGGAGCGCATTGGCTCTTAAGAAATCTTGCAATTTTGCCTGCTTTCGTGGGCTTATAAAGAATTTATAGTCGGATTTGCGCATATCACTTACAAACTTATTTGTTATGACATTTTTCATGAAGTATATGAAATCAGGTATTTCAATTTTAATTTCTTTATTTTTATTACGAACTATATCTGAAAGATAGATAATCTGATTAAATGGGATCTTTTTATCAGGTTCTATGGCCTTCCCCCTGCTGAATGCATATGTGTGGTCAATGAGCAATTGCTGGTACACATTATCATCTTCAGGAATTATTGCTTTGTAAGTAAAGCGGTCAAGTATTGCTTCGGTCACTTCATTCATTCGCATGTAGTTAGCAGTAGCGATAGCGGTGTGGATAGCAGCATCAATTTGTTCAGGACCATTGATGAATTTCCTTTCGTTTAATACGGATAACAGGGATCGCAGGACTACATCACTTGCATCAAAAAATTCATCAAGGAAAACCAAATTTGCTTCTATGATGGAACCGTGAATATTGTGACGGATGCGGCCTTTTTTGAATTCTTCAATGTTATAAGGGCCAAAGTAGTTATCAGGTGTTTGCTCCTTGCTTGCTTGCGAAGCAAATATTCTCACATTATCAAAGGTATTGAAAATATAGTTTGCCAGATATGATTTTGCCATACCAGTTCGTGATAGCAACAGCATATGTTCCCGTGTAAGTATGGCATACATTGCCTGCTTTATGATTTCTTCACGGCCAATAACATTTTTTGCAATACGTTCCATGTGCCATTTAAGGTATTGAATAGTGCTGGGGATGTCTGTTGCTTCTGCTTCAATTGCCTTGGGTAAAATTTCTGGTTTCTTGCCTGGTAGTTTTTCTGTTTGCAGAGTGGTAACATGCTCACTTCTTGCAGCAGGTTTTTCTTCTGGCTGCAGCTCTTTTCTTTCTTCATCAGGTGCTATAATAATATATCCTTCCTGATCAAGGAGTGATTCTGCATCATTGAGATAGTTACGTTGTGAAGGGTTTTGTGTTTTCATATAGTCCCCCTTTAGTCAATAGCTGGAAGTAGTATTTTAAAAGAAGTACCCTCACCAGGGGTGCTTTTGACTCCTATTGCTCCGCCATGGTTATTAATAATTGTGTATGTTACCATCAGTCCAAGTCCTGTGGACTTTGGACCTTTGGTAGTAAAGAAAGGCTGAAATATCTTTGAAAGGTTTTCAGGTGGAATTCCAATGCCAGTATCCTCTATCGTAATGCTGGCAAATTTTTCTTGGTTTTTAATAGCACTACCAACATTGATACGTATTTCACCTTTATTAGGCATTGCTTCTTCAGCATTACTTATAATGTGTAACAGGGCCTGTATTAGCTGATTTTTCCTGCCTTTAATTTTTGGACTTTCCTTTGGATAGGCAGTATTAATAATAAATCCGCTTTTCTGCAGACGATTCAGTGTTATCTGTACCGGATGGCTTGTAATAAGTTTATGCACTTCAAATGTTTCAATATCATCATCACCTGGTTTTCCTAAATTAAGGAGCTGTTCAGTAATCTGGCTTATACGGGCAAGCTCATCCTTCATGGATTTGACATAGTCGTGAACAGGGCTTGTTTCGGGAATATTATTTTCAATAAAGTTGAGGTCGATAGTTAATAAGTTAATAGGAACTTTGAGTTCGTAGGCAACCCCTGCAGCAAGCAAGCCCATTGCAGAAAGCTTTTCAGCGCGTTGCATACGTTTTTGAATCTGTGCCTGTTCGGTGGCATCTTCAATCATTATTAAAATGCTTTTCACTTTTTTATCAAAGTCAAGGATTGGATTAGCTCGCACATTGAGAGTGAGTTCCCTATCCTGATTGATTGGCTGATAGGTGAGATTTTTTATATATACTGGCTTTTTCTGAGTTGTTATCTCCTCTAGATATTTTTTTAAATCAACGCTGAATCCGGGCATTTCGGTTAAGTTCATCCCCACTCTGGTTTCATCAGGTTGATAGCCAATAATACGGCGAAGCGCTGGATTTTCGGTTAAAATAATGCCTGTAGGGTCAATAGTAAAAATTCCAATGGGTGAATTGTTTATAATTTCATCATTCAATGTTGACAGTCGTTTTAGTTCTTCAGCCTGACGCAGTTGCTCTTTAATTTTTTCCTCAAGCCTTCGGGAGCTCTCTTTAAGCTTTTTCTCCATCAGATGCATTTCGGTGATATTGCGCAATATGCCAAAGAGTCCAGTAATCTTACCTTCATTATCTTTTATTGGTGCAAGGTTTGCCATAAGGTATACAGGGTTTCCATCCTTATCAAATGTTTTCATCTTTTCATTGTGGATGGATTTGCCTTCGTACAGTATCTGATTGAAAACAGTTGTAGCGCGATCAAGCTCAATTGCGGGTAGATAAAGTGAAAAATGCATGCCAATAGAATCTTTGCTTGAGACTGGGAACAGATCTTCCATAGCTCTGTTGCGATAGACCATGTTTCCTTCGCTATCGAGCACAAATATGATATCATCGGCAGCTTCAACTAATTTTTTGAAGTCTACTGGCTCTTCCTGTACCCCTTTCTGGAGCAAGTCAATCTTCAACTGAAGCTGTTGTACCAGTTTTATAAGTTCATCTTGAGATAGTTGTTGTAATGTTTTGGTATCCATAATTACTTACCTGAACTTGGGATTTTGAGGACCACTCAACGTGGTGAAGAACCACACTTCAAGAACCAGGCTGAAAATAGTTCCAATAAGGAATGCTATGGCAAAAGTAGGGAGATCCATCATGAGAATATATACACCACCCGCTGCAAAAACAGCTAAAAGAATCAGCCGTAAAATAAAACCACCTGCTGTTATGGATAGAAGTACCAGCGTGTTTGATTTCATGCCTTTGATTGCTCCGGCTATCCATAATAATGTGAGAATCAGGCTTAGAAGGCATCCAATTGCACAACCTTTACCCGGTGCAACTCCTCCAAAATAATATACTATCGATGACAGAATAATGCAAAAGATAGTATAAATAAGTATACTAAGATATGCTATTTTTACATTGCTCATAGCTTGACCTATCCTGATATAAGCACTATATACAAATTTATAATGTATAATTTTTGTATGTGACAGGTCAACTAATATTTTTTATTACTGAAACGATTCTACTACAAGGAGCTGTCGGGCGACAGCTCCTTGTAAAAAAAATAATGTTATCCCAATTTTGCTAGTAACGCTTCGCTTACTTCTTTGACACTGGGAGTTCCATCAACTTCGATAATTTTTGGCTTGCCACCATTTTGCTTTGAGATATCTTTAAAATACTGAACCGCGGCAAGTGTTCCAGTTTTTGTATCATAGTAGATGTCGTGCCGTTTGTTTATGGCTGCTTCGTCCTGATCGTCGGCTCGAGTTGAAAGCTTCCCTCCGCATACACGACATACAAAGCTTCCATCTTTTTCGGCTGGTTTGATTGCATCTATGTAAATGTTGTTAGGATGATTATTGTCGTTTTCGCACAGTCTTCTACCCATAATGCGTTTTTTTGCGCTGTCTCTGTCAAGAACTATCTCAATAACATAATCAAGTGCCATCCCCGCTTCTTTCAAAGCTTTATCCAGCGCTTTTGCCTGTTCAACATTGCGGGGGAAGCCATCAAGTAACCACCCATTTTTACAGTCAGCTTCCTGCAAACGATTTAGTATCATGGGAATAGTGATTTCATCAGGAACTAAATCGCCACGGTCGATATACGCCTTGGCTTTTACACCCAGTTCGGTGCCTTTTTTGATATTTTCCCTAAAAATAACACCCGACTCAATGTGCGGAAGGTTAAATTTTTTCTGTACAACCGCACCCTGTGTCCCTTTACCACTGCCATTAGGCCCAAATATTAATATATTCATTGTACCACCTCTTGGATTAGTATGTGTATAGCTGAAAACTCAGCATAAAAAATCATTTCATTGCAACAGTAAAAAACTGTATGTAATTGTAAAGTAAGTTTTTTAAACGGGCGATAGCTCAAATGGATTGAGAAAATCTTTTGGATATATGTTATACTGTCTGCTGGAGCACCTCAGGTGGTGGTCCCCAGTGGAATTGGCAGCAGTGTATGCCATTTTCCTTGTAAAAGTGAAATGTATATGAACGACTTTCATAATAAGATATATAGTTATCGGTATTCTTTTCTTTTAAACGATGATTTAAGAAATTTAAAAATTCTACCAGTATATTATCCAGACAGAAGGCAATAATTTTAGCCAACGACATCTTCCATAGCTTTTTAACATCTAAATAAAGTTCATATTCAGAGTGATATACATATAAATGAACTCTTTTCCAGGTATTATTACCATTTCTTTTTCGGTATGATATTCGTTTGAATGCTTGCATACGATATTTTTCCTTCTTTGCTGCATAATTTACAAGTAGGTAAATAAAGGTGTGTAATGGGATGTTGTACTTTTTCGTATAATAATCAAGAAGTTCAAGATGCTGATAGGAAATGCAGGTAGTAGTTTCAAATGTCATAGTATTATCCTTCCAAAATAGAATATATATTTAAAATGTAGTACCGATAACTATCATAATCCAACTATATTGTAAAGATTTTTTTATTGAAAATTATCTTATTCATAGTAGTTAGTTTGTATTATTTCAATAAATGAAAAAACACACAGGAGGTATATATGATAGTTAATGTAGTCCATGTATACGTTAAATCAGAACATATTCAAGACTTCATAAAGGCAACAATCGAAAATCACAAAAATTCCATTATGGAACCAGGCAATCTTCGCTTTGATGTACTTCAATGCCAAGATGATCCCTCACAGTTTATTTTATATGAAGCATATAAATCACCAGAAGCTGCTGCGCAACACAAGAATACATCACATTATGCTGTATGGAAGGATACAGTTGCACCGTGGATGGCAAAACCCCGCCAGGGTATCACCTACACTGTAATAGCTCCAGCAGAGGAAAAACTATGGAAATAAATTTCACAGTTGGCAAAATTCCCCATACTGTTTTTTTTAAAGGAGCTATCGCCACCTTGCCAGCACATATACAAAAATTTGGAAGGCAAATTCTACTTATTACTGGAAAATCATCACTGCAACATTCAGGAAAATTACATAAAGTCGAAGCGATGCTAAAAGCCAATGAAATACGTTATGATATTATTACAGTTGCAGGTGAACCATCACCAGAGCTTGTTGATGATGCTGTGAGCTTGTACAAAAATAGTGCAATAGATGCAGTAGTTGCAATTGGTGGTGGGAGCGTAATAGATGCGGGGAAGGCAATATCTGCAATGTTACCTTTAGGGCACACTGTTGTTGATTATCTTGAGGTAGTGGGAACCAAACAACATAGTGGTATTAAAGTACCGTTTATTGCACTGCCCACAACTGCAGGCACAGGAAGTGAAGCAACAAAAAATGCAGTACTTAGCAAGCAGGGTGCACATGGTTTTAAACGATCGCTTCGCCATGACAATTTTGTGCCAGATATTGCAATAATTGATCCAGAACTTATGCAAGGGTGTCCTCCTTCTATTACTGCAGCAAGTGGCCTTGATGCGCTTACTCAATTAATTGAATCGTATGTGTCAACTCAAGCAAACACGTTTACCGATTCATTGGCAATAAGTGGTATTGAAAAAATTTCACAGAGTTTGCTGCCTCTATGTGTGCACAATGAGGATACAGTGTATCACAGAGCAAATATGGCCTATGCTGCGTATATTTCAGGGATAACGCTTGCACATGTGGGGCTTGGTGTGGTGCATGGATTGGCTTCGCCATTGGGAGCACTGTTTGGTATTCCACATGGGATTGCCTGTGGTACTATGCTTTCAGTATGCACAAAAGCAACAATTAAAAAATTAAAAGATGGGGGCGATAGTAACTACTTAAAAAAATATGCTGTAGTTGGAAATCTTTTGACCGGTTACACTGGCAGCATTGACGATACATTAGAAAAGCTTACCAGTACCTTGGAGAATTTAGTTGAAGTTTTACACATGCCCCGATTGTCACAATATGGAGTTACTAAACAAGATTTCCCTTTGATTATTCGTGATGGTGGAAATAAAAATAATCCTGCACCTCTTAATGATAAAGAGATATTCGATGTATTATTACAACGATTATAATACAAAAAAACGTATATTACAATTGCAGCAAGAGATTTGTAATTTCTTCTATCGTTTCACATTTGATAATGTTCTGTCGTAGTTTGCTTGCGCCTGGAAAACCTTTCAGGTAATGCACTATATGTTTGCGCATTAAAACTATACCATAGTTCCCATAGTGCTGTAACATAAGTTGGTAATGCAATTGTATAGTTTTGAGCTTCTCTTCACGCGTTGGCGTTTTCCCACAGAATATCCACGGATTGCCTAACGCTGCACGTCCAATCATCACTGCTCTGCAATCTGTTGATTTAAGTTTTTGCAAAGCATCATCAAAGGTAATAATATCACCATTGCCAATTATTGGAACCTTTGCTTTATGAGCTATCGCCGCAATGGCTTCCCAATCAGCTTTACCAGTGAAATACTGGTCACGTGTTCGACCATGCACGGTAATAAAAGCAACCCCTGCCTGTTGCAATGCATCAACTACTTCCATGTAATTTTTTGTACCCTGTGTAAAACCAAGCCTGATTTTTGCTGACACTGGCACTGTCACGTGCGAAGTTATTGCATAAGTAATCCTGTACAGTAAATCCACATCTTTTAACAGTCCAGCTCCTTTGCCGTTGTTGCATACTTTAGGAGCACAGCATCCGCAGTTTATGTCAATGCAATCAGGTTTAAGCGATAGTAACTGGCACGCAGCTTCCTGCATGGTAGCAGGGTCATTGCCAAAAATTTGAATGCCTATTGGCCTTTCGTCATTAGTGAATGAAAGCAAATCCAGTGTCTTTTTGTTTGTTCTAACAATACCATCAGCACTGATGAGCTCGGTAAAAACCATGCCCGCGCCAAGCATGCGTGCAATACGCCTGAAAGGCGAATCAGTATAGCCTGCCATAGGTGCAAGCAGTATTGGATTGTCAAGCGGTATCGGGAACATATTCATTTACACTATAATATAATGGTATATTTGCAGCAATACTATGAATCATATATCGTGTACTATTATATCACAATATCACCTGGATGTAACGGTGTAAATAATTACGTTAAAGATTAATTATACTTTTCCATGCATTTAACAGTGTCTGGACACTTTGTTGAAAACAAGACATTGCTGTAAAATTAAAAAAGATATGTTTTATATAAATGTAAAGGTGAACCAGATAGCACTACAATAAAAATTTAACTTGCACTTTAGTGATAAAACTGATACAATAATTTTTGAACGTTTGTAAAATATATTATTGAAAGTATATAACAGCATTCATTATAGAGCAATTGGTTATCAGGTGTATCAAAGTATGTTGCCACATTTAACCACTATTATTGTAATAGTGGTTTGACAATCATTAAAGCTACTTATAAAAATGAGTATACAATAATATCGTAGC
>JAOAIH010000057.1:0-1868 GCA_026414805.1 Spirochaetota bacterium
TAAATCGCTTGCTTTTATCGAGTCTCTCATGTCTAAACCCATACATCACAAGCCCATCGTAACTTTTAAACTTATCTGTGTAAATTAAACTCCCTCGTTTTACTTTCTTGATTGACTCTTTTAGTAAACGTTCCGCTGTGACATCTTCTACTATCTCCACGCTCACCCTCCCATTGCGCTCTAATATCCCAAATACAGGAATTTTCTTATGCGCCCCCCTGCCTCTATTCCCTTTCCTCCTGCCTCCAAAATATGCTTCATCCATCTCTATCTCACCTTCTAAAACAGTCTCTTGCTTTTGTATAGACTGATAGATGCTTTTGCGCAGCAGGTGATATGCTTTATGCACCGTCCGATACGTAAGACCTACCTCTTTATATGCTTGATTGACAGGTACTTCAAGTAAAAATAACTTCATTATTAACAAAAATTGACGAAAGCTTACCTTCGCATATTCCAATACGCTCCCTTTGCGAGTACTCCATTCCTTCTTGCACCGGTGACACCGATAAAAATTCCTTCTCACTTTCCCTATATGGGGGTTTTGGCAAACTATGCACTTCGTAAAGGTTTTAAGAATCCCTTTTTCCCGTAAGAAGGCTTCTGCACTTTCTTCTGTCTGTAATACCTGTATTAATTCTTCTAATCTCATGGTTTCCACCTCTATCATATGCTATGATTTTGTCAAGGTGGAATTTGGTATTTAATTACCAATATACAATAGGGAAAGAAGATAAATATTATGTAGCACAATGTTTAAATGTTGATATTTCTAGATTTGGTGAAACAATAGATGAATCCATCAATAATTTGCTAGAAGCAGTTGAATTGTATTTTGAGAATAACGATAATCCTGAATATGCAATTGTAGAAAATGTAATGATTGGAGAAAGTGTACTAAATGTCTAAGTTATATTCTTCAAAAGAAATAATAGTAGTATTATAAAAGAATGGTTTTAGGTATACATCACAAAAAGGAAGCCATGTAAAATATACTAAAGATAATATGGTTGTTATTATACCTCATCCAAGAAAAGAAATACCTCTTGGAACATTTATGTCAATTTTACGACAGTTCCATTTAAAATAAGGAAGATTTTGAATAATTGAATTACTGCCACTACTACGACAATAAACCCTGAATAATTAAATCCACTGCCTGGTCTTCATCAAGGCCACGCGCCATAAGTGTTTGTAGTTGTTTATCGTCAACACTGCCAATTGCTGCCTCATGGGTAACGTGTGCTTTTGGGTGATACACCTCTACTACAGGAATGGCCTTTGCTATTCCATTGTCCTGTATAATCTCTTTGCAGTCAACATGCCCACGTGCATACGGTGCGTGTGCTGTTAATGTGTTGTACACTGCTGCTTTAGCGTTATCGCGGACTGCAATACGTGTAGTAAGTACTCCCACGGCACCTTCACCTTTGAGATGGCCAATCTCACGAATGGTGATATCGTCATTGGCAATGCCATTGACTTTTGCATTCATTTCCATACGGCTGTATTCATGGCATGTAGTTTCATAATTAATGTCAATAATACCAGCTTTTCCTCTTAAAAGCTCAAAGTCAGTTTTAAAAGTAGCATGCTTTTCAACAGTAACTATCGCATGCGGAACAACAGTAATTATACCTCCCGGTGCATGCACATGTCGCTCTACATACGAGTAATGTGCGCCTTCTTTAATTACAATATTTGCATCCATCTTATGGGTAATATTCTTTGCATTGGGAAATGTGCAGTGGGCTAAGATTGAAACATTTGCTTTTTCTTCAATTACCACACTCATAATGATTTCCTGAAGGCCATCTTCGGGCAGCATACCAAAACAAAGATGTACCGGCTTTTGTAGTGTGCTGCCT
>JAOAIH010000057.1:1968-20756 GCA_026414805.1 Spirochaetota bacterium
TCATAATGATTTCCTGAAGGCCATCTTCGGGCAGCATACCAAAACAAAGATGTACCGGCTTTTGTAGTGTGCTGCCTGCAAGTACTTTCATGGTAACTATCACGCCAGTTTTAGTTTCCTGTGGTTCAACTACAAGTCCTGGCACAAGATGAGCACCAACCACCATATTTCCATTGATGACTAAGTGAGCTATTTGTGGGTCGTTAAGGGCTGCATCAGTCAGACCCATTGTTTTGTATAGCGTTTGTGCAATTTCGCGTTTATCATTCATTACTGTATTTCTCCAAGAACAGGGATGTTTTTATGTTCACAGGGTATGCATTTGTTTTCAAAGTAGCCAGAAATTTTATCTATGCTACCTTTGTCGATAATACTGCCATGACACATCAAGAATGCATGTTCGGCTTTTTTTAACACCGCCATACTATGAGTGATAGTTATTACCGTAGAGCCTCTTTCTTTTAAAAGATTGATAGCATCAAAAATCCGTTCCAGTGCTTCTATATCAATACCAGAATCCGGTTCATCAAGCAGCACCAGCTCTGGTTGCATTACCAAAAGTGATGCCAGTTCAATGCGTTTGCGCTCGCCACCACTTAATGTTTTATCGCATGCTCGGGGAAGATATTCGGCAGTAGATAGACCCACTACCTCCATTGCTTCATCAACAGACATGCCATGATCTTTTTTAGATGCATTGAGATATTGTGCAACAGTAAGCCCTTCAAATCGGGCGGGTTCCTGCCATCCTAAGCTTATTCCCAGCCGGGCACGTTGGTGTATTGACAGGTCATTGATAGGTTTTCCTTTAAAGTAGATAGTTCCGGTTATGTTTCGGTACCCGCTTAATCCCATAATGACATAGGATAATGTTGATTTACCAGCTCCATTAGGGCCTACTATGGCATGTATATGCCCTTCCCAAAAGTCAACCGAAAGGTTATTGAGTATGGGTTTGTTGTCAAGTGATAAAGAAACATTTTCCAGTTTCAGGATAGTCATTATAATCAATCTCCTATGGAAAAATTTATGGATTTTGAAATAGGTATTTATGTTGTACACACATTTTTACCAGACCGCAACGTGCAACGTATGTAACCTGCTGCCTTGCCTGTAAATAATCTAAAATAGCTTCATCATGCTAATGATAAACCATATTGCAGTCAAGAGAGAATTTTAAAAAACTTGTAAATTGGTTATTATGATATCTACTGCTAAGCTTGCTCCATAAGAATAAAAACAAAATTTGGTTATTTACAGTTTTTTAGGCTATATTTACTGTGGACTGTATTAGGAGCTATCGCCAATACATGAAGTACGAATATAATGCTATAAGATAATTTTGTATATTCCAACAAAAGTACTTGATTTATTTGATAATAATTATTTTTGTTGTAATATAATCATCAGCAAACTTATGAACAGTGGTTACCACAATGAGATTGGCTGAGCCTTCGATGGAACATACTCATACCAAAATACCTACCGACCTTGAACATCTGCGCAAGCTATTCATAATGCCTGATTCTCCTGATAAATTCATGCAATTTGGCTATGAGCTTCTTGACTTAATTCATTCTTTCTTCAAGGAAAAAGGTGGTATCCACAGTGAGATTTCACTCCCTGAGTTGGCATGTTTATTCAATAATATAGAAATCCCTCGTGAACCCAAGCTTTTAAAGGATATACTTCAGGAGATTAAACAAAAGGTTATAAAGCACTCTGTCAAGGTTGGCAATCCCTACTACATAGGTCACATGACAAGTGCCATTCCGTATTTCATGATTCTGCTTGAGATGATAATTGCAGCCTTAAACCAGAATCAAGTTAAAATTGAGACAGCAAAAGCGTCAACCTTTGTTGAGCGCGAATTTATTGCATGGATTCACAGGCTCATTTTCCAGAAGTCTGCATCATTTTATAAGCGCAATATTCAAAATCACAGGATTGCACTGGGGAATGTGACTCTTGATGGGACACTGGCAAACCTCACAGCTTTGCTTGTTGCCCGCAATAAAGCATTTCCTCCTGATGAACGTTTTCCCGGCATACGCAAAGCAGGCGTAGCAGAAGCATTTAAATATTATAATATCCACAAAGCAGTGTATATTGTCTCGCAGCGTGGGCATTATTCAATTGATAAGGTAGCGCGAATTACCGGTATTGGCGATAATAACGTCATCAAAATTCCCGTGGATAGCAACAACAAAATCGATATAACTGCACTGCGTAGGGAATTGCAGAGTATTGATGAATATAACAGCACGCATTCTGATAAGATTAAGGTTGTTGCCCTGATAGGTATTGCAGGTACAACCGAAACAGGAAATGTTGATGATCTGTACACTTTGCATAAAATAGCTGCTGAATATAATATCTTTTTCCATGTGGATGCAGCATGGGGTGGATCGGTTCTTCTGGTTAACAAATACCGTCATATGTTCAAGGGTATAGAAAAGGCTGATTCAGTAACATTTGATGCGCATAAGCTTTTATATTCTCCATTATCAATGGGTTTAATATTGTTTAAAAACCCCTATGATCTTACTAACATAATGCATACATCCAATTATATTATACGTCCTGATTCAGTTGATCAGGGAAGGTTTACCGTTGAAGGATCGCGTCCGTTTTCATGCCTTAAACCGTGGGTTACATTAAAGATTTTTGGCACCACCGGCTTTGAAGTTCTGTTTGACCATGCGTTTATGCTTACCAATACCTTAAAAGAGCTTATAGAAAAGCATGAAAACTTTGAATTACTCAATAGTCCTGAACTGTTTATCAATAACTATCGGTTTGTGCCTCAGAGTGTCAGGGCAAAAATTGAACGCATAATGAGTAAGCTGCACAATGCGGATGAGCAAGTTGCAGCAAAATATTGCAAGCGCCTAAAAAAGATAAATGATATACTCAACCAAATGAACATCGAACTGCACCGAGCAATACGCCAGGAGGATAACAGCTTTGTTTCTCGTACCATGCTTGAATCAACACGGTATCGCAAACAACGGATTGTTGTCTTAAGGGCTATCACCGTCAATCCATTAACTACCACTAACATTCTTCAAGAAATTATTGACGAACACAATAAGCTTGGTTTAAAGATATATAATGATTTCAAAAACCGGTTATCGCGAATATAAAGCTTCCCTTTTGATTATAGTATGTATATCTTTACTATTTTCATCAGGAGCGATAAGCACCGCTTTCCCACTTCTGAATAATGGAAAATTATATATTGCTCCATCAGTTCCTGTACCCATTGAAGGTATAGTGCTTGAGTTTTCATCAAAGGATACTGCAATCCTGTATGTGGCAAAGAATGATAAAGCGATAGTAGCGGGAGCATACATGTTGCAGGATAAAAAGGTAATTGAACAAGTTGTTTCTTTGTATTCTGAAAATACAAAAATAGTGCGTAGTGCGTTTGAATCAAATGCTGTATATATCTGCATTTATCAAGATAATAACCGGGCACTATACAGGTGCGATATCAATACAGGGACTGTAACCATACAACAGGGAATTGTGGATTTCATATTACTTTCAGATGGCCTTGTTCTCCTTAAAAGCGATACTACACTTGTATACAATGACTTTACACTACCATTATATTTTTTACAAACCCCAACTATAAAAGGGCAGATTGACAATCGCTTGGTATTAATTTCTGATGGCAATGATACCGAAGTTGTAGATATTACAACACTAAAAGCGGTGTATCGTTACAGTAATGCGGTGCAGTACGCCGTCAGTACCGATCATACCATTGAGATTGCGATTAATGATTTGCCCACCGGCGAAAAGGCAACCAGAGTTTTCTATAAAATCTATTGCAATGGACAGGACTACGGCCGCACTGAGCCAGCTCTATCTATTAATAAATCCACAATTCAGTTAAATGTTGCCAGCGGGCAATATCATGAAATTATAATTGAACGCTGGCGGCTGGATGAAACAGACAACCAATATGTACGTGATAACAATATTCGACAACCAAAGCCCATCACAGTATTTGTGTATCCTGGCCGCATTATGGTTTTTACACTTGTATATAATGGAATAGAATACAAAGTAGTATCAGGATTTAAAATACTTGAAAAATAAAAACCCCACCCAATAGCGGCGTTTTATCAAAATAAAATAATTCACGCTGCCATTAGGCAGCGTGATAGTAATCTTATTATATAAACTTGTTAATACTGTGTATGGGTTCAAAGAGAGCCCACACAGTATGTAATTGCTTTATTTAAACTCGTTTATCTTTTCGCTCTTCTTTTCATCTTTTGATACTATTTCGCGCAAATGCTTGTACTGTGGTGAGTCAATTCCATACTGTAATTCAGCAGCTCTCAGCATGTACAGATTCTTTTTCTGTTTGTACTGTAGCTGTTCCTGTTCAGTCCCCTGTTTGTATTTAAGCAATACGCCTTCCATATACCCGTAGCAGCTTGATAGGTATTTATATGCCCATACGTCATTCTTGGTCTGATCGTTTATTTCAATGTAGCGCTCAAGGATTGGAATACATGGCTTAAGGTTGTAAAGGTCATATTGCGTTGAAACGTATGCCTGATATAACCGAATTTGGAAGTTGACAAATTTGGGGTCTTTGCGTACTTCTTCAAATGTTATCTCATCCATGTGGTTGATAGCTCTTGTAAAATAAGTTACTGCTTTGGTTTTTGCCTCAAATTTCATCATTGCTATCTGGCGTTTTTCCTGTTCGCGACGATCAATCTCCTGCCAGTACCACTGTTCATGGAGATTTTTATTCTTCTGGTTGGTTTCTATCAATTTATTGACGTCGTTTTCCATATCTTCAAGTATATCTATACCAGTTGAATATTCATCTATGGCAAGTTTTAATAGGTTGTCCGAATATTCTTTACTGAGTTTTTCAAGTTCCTGAATTGCTTTTACATAGGGTTTGAAGTCTTTTATCCGCCATCCGGTAACTTCCTCTTTTATTCCTTCTTTTTTTTGTGCTTCTTTTGGTGCTTGTGCTTGTTGAGCACTGGCTACCATACAAAATGAAATTCCTAAAATGGCAACGATAGCGTACAGTAAAAATCTTGTTGATTTCATAGTAAATACCCTCTTATGTTAATATGCACAATATACTTTATACTTTATCATTATGCTATTACACTTTTTTATCGGTTATAAAATATCAAAAATTAAATATTTTTCAAATAGTAACGTGTTGTTTCAAATATTGCAATTTAATTTTATATTTTGAATGTGTGAGTGCTTCTCTATTGGCAGAAATGTAAAATAAAAAATGATTGGACAATTATCACAAGCTTATGTACATTTGAGAAAATTTTATGAAAATATGCTAATTATTTCTAAATTAATGTGATTTATAAAGCAAGGAATAATTAGTGGAAAAATATACTATTTTTAATAACAATTGGAGAAAGTATATGAAAAAGCACTTTATCATAAGTATGGCAATGTGTTTGATAATTGCTTCTATTGCTTTTTCCCAATCAACTTTCAAAAATTCATATAAGGCTGATGTTGAAGCACAAAAATTGAAAAATAAGAAAAGCATTGCTGAAGTAAAGCAGCAACTTGAAGCCATACGCAAGGATATTAAAGAGCGCAACCTCAAATTCAAAGTGGATATGACAGAGGCTCTGAAGCGGCAAATAGAAGAGATAACAGGAGCTGTCCCCCCTAAGGACCTTGAAAAGGAAGCGGAAATACAGACCAGCAGAGGCTTCCAGCTATTTTTGGAATTTTTACAGCGTTTGGCCGAAGCTCAGGCTGCCAAAAGACAGGCACAGCTTGAGCCTGAAAAGAAAGAGCCTGTAAAGCCAAAGGAACAAGAAGCAAAAAAGGAAGAAAAACCTGAAGCAGTAACTCCGGTAAAACCTTCTGAAACATTGCCCGAATCATTTATGCTGGCCGATCCTTCAAAGCCTGTAGTGGATTTCTTTGCATTAGGTTTGATGACGCCTGTGAAGGATCAGGGGCTGTGTGGCAGTTGCTGGTCATTTACCGCCATGGGTGTTGTGGAAGGTTGCTACAAGATTAATAAAAAGGCTGATATTGACCTTTCAGAACAATATATGATTGATTGTGCCCGTGATAAATATGGTAGGGACGCAGGAAGCTGCAATGGGGGGTGGTATGGTAATGTATTTGATTTTATGATGACTAGTTACCCAGTAGAGGAAAAGGTTGCTCCTTACCGTGGATATGAGTATGGTTGTACTCCAAAAAAGCAGGTGCCAATAAAACTTGTTGCTTGGGGGTATGTTCGCAAAGATGGTGGCATCCCATCCGTTGATGAGATGAAAAAAGCATTATGCATGTACGGGCCACTAGCTGCTACGGTGAAGGTTACTCCGGCTTTCCAGGCGTATGTTGGTGGAATTTTTGATGAATTTACTCCAGTAAGCAGCCCTAGGGATGTAAATCATGGCATAATCATTGTTGGCTGGGACGATTCAAAAAAATCTTACAGAATAAAAAACTCATGGGGCGAGCGATGGGGTGAGAAGGGGTACATGTGGATAGAATATGGCTGCAATAACATAGGGTATGGTGCCGCATGGGTTGTTTTGGAAAAGGAATAAACAAAAAATTGGGAGAGGAATATGTATATGAAAATTACAAATCCAGTAATAATCATAGTGGGATTATTTTTACTATTTGCTTGTTCAAAGGTTATGGACAACAATTGTATGACTGTGGATACTCAGAAATATAAAGGAGAGCCAATTACAATTAAGAACGAAGGTTGTGTGACTATAGAAATTGATTCACAGTTGAGTACGGGGTACCGATGGCGTTTTAGTATTAAAGAAAATCCAGGAATTCTGGTTAACAGTGATTACAAGGTACACACTGCTGAAGGACACATTGTTGGTGCACCGGATAAGGAAATATTCACATTTAGGGCAGTAAAACCCGGAAATGCTACGATAACATTTGACTATATACGACCGTTTGAAAAAAATCCAAAACCATTAAAGAGTAAGGAATTTATTATTACTATTGTGGAATAAAAAACTTGCATCCCACATTGGGATGCAAGTTTTAATAATTATTCGGTCTTTATTTCAATCTTCTTTGGTTTTGCTTCTTCACGCTTTGGTAGTGTTATTGTGAGCACGCCGTTTTCAAGGTTAGCGTGAATTCCTTCTACATTAATTTTGTCTGATATCAAGAACTTGCGATTGTAATTGCACAATGTAAATTCACGGTAAGTCAAATTATCGCTTTCAGTATATGCTTCGTCTACCTTACCATTTATTTCAAGCTCATTGTTATTAAAGGTTATTTCGATGTTTTCCTTTGAAACACCGGGTATATCGGTTTTTAGCACATATTCGTTATCAGTTTCATAAATGTCCACAGGTGGAACAAGGCAGTAATCCTTTTTATTAAGATTTCTATTAGTGCGTTTTGCAATCTGGGTTGCCATAACTATCACCTCCTTTTAATTGATAGTTATCTTGCGTGGTTTTACTGACTCATGCTTGGTCAGCTTAATGGTAAGGATACCATTTTGCATTGATGCTTCAACTTTGTCAGGGTCAACATAGTATGGCAACTTGATGGATTTCTTATAGGTTCCAAACTCGCGTTCTTTGCGCAAATACGGCTTGTCAGCATAATCTTCCTTACGGTTCATTTCGATAGTTAATGTATTATCAGCCAGTTGCACATTAACATCGCTAGATGAAACTCCCGGAGCTATAGCCCTAACAATTATATCATCATCTTTTTCGTATACATTGATATAGGGATATTCCACACGCCTACGGGTAGTGGATACTTCATCAAAGAAGCGATCCACCATATCTCTCAGGGCCAATACATCATCTAAAAGATCAAACGTTGTGAACATAGTCCACCTCCTGTTATTTGATATTGATGGTTATGCGTTTGGGCTGTGATACTTCCTTCTTTTCAAAGTCAATAGTCAAAACGCCGTTTTTAAATGTAGCTTTTGCACTATCAGCTTTTACTTCACTTGGCAATGAAATGCTTCGTTTGAATGATCCAAACCTTCGCTCGGCCAGCACATATCGTTTATTTTCTTCTTTGCGTTCTTCTTTCTTTTCACCGCTGATAGTAAGCACATTGTCTTCCAGTGTAACATTGAGGTCCTTTTCATCAATTCCAGGAATTTCAGCTCTTACATGGATAGATTTTTCATCTTCTTCTACATCAACTGTTGGTACCCATGCGGAATCAAAAAGATCAACTGGCTCAAGAGCAAAGAAATCATCAAAAATCCTTTTTACATCTCTTTCAAAAGCTTCAAAAGGATTCAATTTGGTTTCATCTCGTTTTGTTAAACCCCATTTCATAGTGTACCTCCTATGAACTAAAGGTTTTTATTGTTAGCACTCTATATTAGTGAGTGCTAATTTCTGTATATAAAATACTAATAGAAATAAAAATCGTCAAGGTGGGGTTGGATTTTTTTGTTTAAAATTATGCTAAAAATTTTTAAGTTCTCTTCCAGTTTTTATCAAGCAAAGGATGATGATTATAGTCTATCATTACTAACTATAAAATTGAAACAATAGCCAAAAGTTTTATCTTAAGTAAACTGTATATAAAATTAGGGCTTTACAGCCAGTTCTTCTGAATCTACGTCAATGGATATGCCGCTCATTGCCTTCACAGGGCAGGCTAATTTGCACAAGCCGCATGCAACGCACCTGTCGGGATGAAATTCAACCATCATTGTTTGGCGGTTTATCACAAGCGCATCGGTGCGGCACACTGCAGTACAGGCACCGCAGTGCACGCAGCGGTCCTCATCGCGCTGTATTTTATCAGCAAGGATATCAACAATGACTTCTTCATCTTTAAGATAAGCTATGCATGTATCAATGTCCTCAGACTCGCCAGATAGCTGCAGTATGAGCCTACCTTCCTGCTTTGGCAAAATCTTTGCTTCAAGTACGTTGAATATCACATTAAAATCTTTCGCGATACGGTATATAATTGGTTTGTACATTATATGCTGATTAAAAATCAACAGTACATTTCGTGATTCCATAGTTTCCCTCATAGTATTTCAGTAAGTTTAATTTCGCCTTTCACAGCCATCGTATCCCAGTATATCACCAGTGCACCCTTTACACCAGATATACTAGTGGCATACGATACAGCTTTTGCACAGTCGCTATCGCTTTGCACCATATTGCAGGTAGCGGTGGCAACTGCATCAGCTAGTGCTGCATCGGTGGCAATAATGGTAGCAATATCAGCTTTGCCAAAACTAAATGAGCGGCCAAACCTGCCAGATGATGAACAGATGCCGCAAGGTGTCATTTCCGGGGTCAGAGCAAGCCCTAAATTTTTTGAAAACGCAGACCTCCCGGCAAACACACTTACAGTGGCAGGTTCCTGTATATATGCCCATATATCGCCACCGTTTTCTACAATTATCTCTGGGCTATACTCTATAAGGCTTTCTCCCACCATCTGGGCGATAGCACCAGCGACCGCTGCCATGGGGCCAACTCCTGCTAGCATTGAAGCTTGGTACATGCGCCCTACTACCTCAGGCGCTGTAGTGGAAGGCTGTAGCGGGGTCAGAGCATGTAAAAACTGAGGATTGGTATTGATATACCGTTCAATATCCGTGCGTAATGTTTTAACAAGAGCTATCGCCCTGTCATAAAGATTACTGTGTGCACATATAAACAGATTAGTGGTTTCCACACGCACCTCAAAGGTAGTGAAACGCGAATTAATGCTGGTTCTGTATGGCAATGTGTTACTCATGACGTTTATCATATGGCACTGTTGGAAGAAGTATTTGCGGCTCTCCTAAAGTAAACTGTCCACTTGATATCCAATTTTTCAGAATAGTAGCAATTTTAATTGCCATGGGGTAGCTTGAGAGTGGTGCAGTGGGAATGCGTTTGCCACCAATGTCAATAAAACCTGACTTAAGCTGAGCATAACTAACCTCGGCAATCACACGCCCAATAGCGTTGGGATAGTCGTATCCGTAATCAACCACCTGGCAGAAAATCTGTTCATCGGACACACCGGTAAAGAATGCTAAATCTTCGTTTAGAATTGGAATTGGAATACCCACTCCCACCATCAGTGAGCAGCCGTAGCCAGTAATTGATGCACCTTTGATAAATTGAGCTGACATCTGCTTCATGTCACCGGTTACAGCAATAGTACCTGCACCTGAGCGCACTACGCCGTTTTCAGAGCGTGGTGCAGTGGGATTATGTTGCGTGCCACGCCATGTAACCGCACCAACAGCACCTCCTAAGAAAATCTTTGTGCCAACACCAATTGTCCAGTAATACGGGTCATTTAAAAGAGGGCTGAGCTGTCCTGCACTGGAGTAGGTGGCATTGCCCATATTAGGGCGCAGTATTCCCATATAGGTGTATATGGTTTTTTTAGACTGATTGACTGCACAGTTATAGTTTTGATAGGCATTGCGTGGATTATATAAAAATGCATCGCGCAAATCATGAATAGTGACTGTAGCTTCATATTCGCGCAACGGATAGCAATCAGTGCCGTAACTTTTGGCTTTGAGCTTAACCGGCTTGCCTGCAATTAAATCCTCAATGACATGTCCCCCACCATATTTAAAACGGCCAGGATGTACTTTATTGAGTGGATCATCCTCCTGCACCTGCGTTGCACCAATGTAAATATCTACAGCTGCAAGTCCTGCGTATGCCTCAACATCATTAAGCCATACTTTTGAAGCTTTTATCTTTGGCTTAGTGTGCCCAAAGTTTATAAAAGCACCGGACGAACACATGGTGCCAAACGTCCCTGTAGTTACCACATCCACTTTTTTGAAGGCTTGCTTATAGCCTTCGGATTTTACTATTGATGTCATCTCTTCAGCAGTGACGACAACAACATCACCTTTTTTTATCTTTTCGTTAATTTCTTCATAGCTTCTTTTTATTACGATATCGCTCATTGCGGTTTACCTTATGTATAAATTTTGTGGAATAACAGTATGTGATGTATAGATATAAACAGGCAAGTAAAAATTTTTAAAATAAAAATCATATAGATGTAACTTAAACTTTGAAATGCAACTTCTAAATAATGGTATGAAAGCTTATTTAATATGATTTTAAGATTTTCTGATTTCCTTAGTTCATTATTGCTTTCTGATATTGCACCAACATCATTATCTGCCAATTGTGCAAAACTTTTATTTTTTGCATATGGCGACGATACTGTGTGTTTATATATTCATTTAATTATCATTGATATAGTGCATAGGGATTTGCAAAATAGACCTCACACCCCAAAGCTTCCTCTATCTTTCTATAATGGTTAAACTCTTTCCCATTATCGAAAGTGAGAGTGATGGTGGATTATGTATATCAGTATTCACAAATGTTGCTACATATAATAAATTGTAAATATAAGCATATACATTTTGATAAAATTTTAAAGTTTTCAGATAAAGGAATTAATGGTGAAATAAAATAGAAAATTAAGATCAAGGTAAGTAGCGTAATTAGTATTCTGAAATCAGAGGAGGTTGATAAAGGTGTAATTGGAAATATAGTGAGTTATCATTCCTATAAATTTCAAATAGAAGAGATAATAATGGGGAAAAAACAAAAGCAATTGTTGTAATATATTTGAATAAGAAATAACGCAATTGTTATTATTCCAGAAGATAAAAATTATGGATTCAAGCAAGGTGCACACAGATGAGCGTGCACTGTGGCAATGGTTGAGACTCTTTACAATGGCACGCAATCAACGAGTATTACCATGAGCTGTCGCCACAGCCTTTGTGTAAAGGGATAATAAGGGCAGCAGGAGCTGATGTTTGAAGCCACACTGCCCTTGGGAAAGGTGTGCTAAAATATGTAAAATTATTGATACAACAATTTAATTATTGTTTTAGAAAAAAATAAAAAGCTATTACTTACCAAAAAGTTGTCGTATTACCTGCAGTATTGGTTGGGGCAAAGCGTGTGGTTGTTTGCCTGCTGCAAGTGAATAATAATACACCATCGACACTTTCTCAAGCATTTCTGCATGAAGGCATGCCTGTTCAAGGTTTTTGCCCAAAGATATGGCTCCATGATTTTGTATGATGTAACATTTACATTTGTTTGTTACTGTAGCGGCAACATTTGCTGCCAATTCAGGAGTACCTGATAATGCATAGGGCACAAATGCAACTTCATCACCAATGGCAAATGCAATCTCATCAAACATGGCTGGCAGTGGCTTTTCAATATTCATAACCGATAGTATGCTGGCATATATCTGATGTGTGTGCACCACTGCGTTGCAATCAGACCTGTCTTTATAGATTGCAAGATGTAGTGATAGTTCCATGGTGGGCTTTTTTCCTTCAATGACAGTTTGGTTGTAATCCACAATGCAGATATCATCAGTGGTCATATCCTTATACGGAAGACTTGAAGGTGTAACTGCAATGGCATCTTCATTTTCAATTCTACACGATATGTTGCCGCCGCTGCCTAATTTTGTTCCAAAGAATCCATGTTCGTTAAGCCATTTACACCAGTATAAAATTTGTTCCTTATATTGCGTGTACTTTGACATTGTGGCCCTCCTGTAGTAAAATAACTTATCCTGAAATGACAAATGCCTGAAAAAAGAAACATTGCAACACGTTCTTATAAAATTAATCTTTTATGAACCAATTAATTGCGATTCCTTTAACTGTAATGTTAATAATGCATTTATTACCATTAGAACAATAAATGCAATCATAAACGGGGTCATTGCTCCTGTTTCAGTTCTGAAAGCGTCCATTGCAAATATAAAGATGATTCCTGATATTTGTCCTGACAGTAATAGTAATCCCTGTGAACTTGATTCGGGCGCAGGATAAGAGATTTCGGCAGCATACTGAAATCCAATTGGTCCAGCACTCATCATAAAAAAGCCTAAGATAAAACTGGAAATTAACAATACAGTAAAGTTGTTTGCAAATGTTAACCCTGCAAGCCCCGGTACAACCAATGACATGCAAAGTGTTAAGAATGCTTTTCGCTTTCTGTAATGATCCGATAACAGTGGAAGGATAATGGCTCCAAGAATACCACCTGCCATCATGGATGCACCGGTAATTCCCGCTTGTTCTGAGTTGAATCCACGAGGCTGTAAGATCTGCTCAATCCATGTTGTTACAGCATTAAACATCCCCAGACCAATAAAGAAAAGAAGTATTACCAGCCACATCTGCTTTAAACTGAATATATGTTTGAGCCCTTCTTTTACCCTGAAACGATCTTCCTGTCCCTTTTCACATGGTGGGGTGGGTGGTTCTTCTTTCATGAACACAATAAATACAACTGAAATAGCACAACTGATGATACCATATATATACATTGTCTGAGGTATGTTGTAGGAGTGTACAAGAAATGGTGTTGCGGCAAGTCCACATATTATTCCTAGGTATTGTGCTAGTGATGCGATGCCGGTTGCTGTCGCCCGCTCTTCTATGGGAAACCATTTTGCAGAAAGACGTGTATATGCATTGAGGATAAATGGCTGAGCTATCGCCAGAGCTATTTGTGTTATTACTATTATAACAAATGACTGCGCATATAAGCCTTTTATCAACCCAAAAATTCCGATGAGTGCTGCACCAATCCCTATACCCAATTTTATGCCATGTGTATCAATGATGTACGAGGCAGGAATTGAGATAAACACGTAGACAATCATAAACAACATTGATAAAAGGCCTATCGACAGCGGCGTAACATTGTAATACGCCGCTGCTTCTGAGGTGATGCTGGCAAATGATATCCAGTGAATCTGTATGGCAATATTCAGCAAGGCAAAGATAAATAAAATAATCCATCGGTAACCATAAACTTTTATATCCTGTGTCATGTCATTACTCCTTAACAGGTTCAAAATATTTAAATACCCTATCAAATCGTTCCAATGCAGCATCTATAACATCATCTGTATCAGCCATACTGGTATAGATACGGCTACCTGCCAGTGTAATTATTCCTTCCACCATCAAAGCTGCACCCAGCTCTTCCATAACTTTTCGGCGCTGACCCACCTGTTCAAAAATCTTTGGGTTAGAAAGTTCCATAAGCATTGCAGCACCTGTTTCCATGTGGCAGATAGAACCATGATTGAATGCAACAAATGGTAGGTCGTATCGTTTGAATATCTCCTGAAGTCCTTGTGTGAGCTTATCGCCGGCTTTGCCTGCTTTGATGTGGGCCTGTGTTTCTTCAATTGCTTTGATGGCAAAATATCCGGCAGCGCAGGAAAGTGGATTTGCCGATAGTGTGCCGCCAACCATTGCACGTTTCTTTAATCCTTGAATGCCAGCAGCAAATGTTTCCATTATTTCTTTTCTTCCACCAACACCACCTGCTGCAGGGTAACCACCTGCAACGCATTTGCCAAATACAGTTAAATCAGGCTTGACACCAAAATACCCTTGAGCACCACCAAGGCCAACTCTAAATGCAGTGACTACTTCATCAAATATCAGCAATGAATTATATTGGTCGCACAATTCACGTACTTTTGCATTGAAATCATAGTGCACAGGGCGTGTGCCACTTTCAGGGCCCAGCGGCTCAAGAATAACTGCAGCAGTACCACCTTTTGATTCGTTTTCTTTTAATAGTTTTTCTAAGCCTTCGATATCGTTGGGATAAAATTCTTGTATGTAGGTAAAACAGCCTTCAGGGATACCGTGCGAATCAAGTGTCCCAAGTCCTGGTATACGCATTGCAAACACCATCTGATCACTCCAACCGTGGTATGCGCCACCAACCTTAATAATAAACTTTTTATCTGTAAAACACCGTGCAGCTCGTATTGCAGCCATGCACCCTTCAGTACCACTTGCAAGTGACCTGAATAACTCAACTGATGGGATATGCGAGTGTATGAGTTCAGCCAGAAGTAATTCGTATTCATGGAACAAACCGGTGACTGGCCCGCAATCATTAATGACTTCAATTACCTTATCGCGTACAGGTTTATAATTGCTGCCCAACACTGTTGGACCACCAGCCTGGAGGAAATCAATAAATTGATTGCCATCAACATCGTATAAATATGCTCCATCTGCTCTGGTGATTGCTAATGGGAAAGGATAGTTGAAGGCAAGATTATGCTGCACACCACCCGGTATTCTCTGCTTTGCTTTTTCAACCAGTTTTTTTGACGATGCAAACTTTGATTCAAATTTTTCTAAATATTCAGCCATTTTGCTGCGGTTAATCTGATATACTGGCAGTTCGTTTGCAAGTACTCTTAGTTTTTCCAAAATTTCTTTTGAGTCTGGCCAATGGGATATTGCATATTCCTGTTTCATAGTATTCCTCCTATAAAAATTATACTAATAATTCAGAACCTTAAAAAGTTCCTTATTCTTTTCATACAGTTTAGTAAAAACTTTGAAGTTCCGCGTGTACATATCAGCATACTGTGATTGTGGCAAAAATGTTTTTCGTATACCAACCAATCGTTTTGCTTCACTAAATGATGGTAAAATACCCAACCCAACAGCACACACTACTGTTGCGCCAACAGTACCAGCATTAATTTCATTTTCAATTGCTTCAATCTTTCTGCCTGTGACATCAGCCATTATCTGGCACCATACATCGGATTTTGCACCACCACCGGCAAAGCGCAGTACTTTTTGACGCGGTATCTTTTTTTCCATTGCTTCTAACATCCAGCGGATGTGAAACGCAACACCTTCAAGAACACTCCGTATCATCTGCCGCTTACCTGTCGTCAGGCTAATATTAAAAAACATTCCTCGTGCATAGGGATCTTCGCGAGGCGAACGGTTGCCATGAAGCCATGGTGTAAACAGTACATTCCCAGCACCTGGTGGTGTTTGCATGACAACCTGATTGAGGAAATCATACAGTGATTCATATTCTTTACTTTTATCTGCAATGTGGCGTGCTTTTAGATACATCCCAATCTCATCAAGTGCCAGGTGATCACGAACCCATTTTAAGCATGCACCTGCTGTTTCCTGTTCAGCAACATACACGTAATGATTGGGGATAGCTCCTAATATAGAGGCAATAAAGTTGCCAATGTCAACCATGCGTTTATCAACATTGGAAGAGACCCACCCGCTTGTGCCAACATAAATATTGGTATCGTAAAGGTCAGTGCAGCCCGAACCAACAAGTGTAAGAGGCACATCGCCACCACCACCAAATACAGGAATGCCTTCAGCAATTCCAAGTTCTTTGGCAGCTTTTTTAGTAATTGTACCGATAGTATCTGTTGAATAAAACACGGGAGGAAGGTGTTCCATATTGATGTCAAAGGTTTTACAAAGCCCCTTATGCCAGCCAAACTTGCCTTTGCGTGTATCATAAATAAAGGTGACGTTTGCAGAATCCTGAGTCATGCCAAGCTTTCCAGTGGCCCTAAAAATCAAATAATCCTTCACATCAAGCCACTTATATGTTTTTTTGAAAATTTCGGGTTCATTGTCCTTTACCCAGTGATATTTCCATAATGGGTCTTTTGGTGTGGCAGCAAGCCCACCAGTAATCAGCAAAGATTTAATAGTCTTAATTGCATTCCACTTTTCAATTTTTATAAGCCCTCTGTATAGGTATTTTTCAATCTGTTTTGTTGCACGCTGATCCAGATAGCTCATGGGATTTCGTAGCGCATTGCCATCTTTATCAATAAATACACACCCCTGCATCTGAGCACAAAACGCCATTGCTGCAATTTTACCTGCTGGAATAGCAGTGTGTTTCATGACAGTCTTTGTTGCTTTACATATAGCGTCCCACCACTGATCAGCTTTTTGTTCAACACCGCCTCCTGGCAGCATATACAGTGGATATTCAACAAGGCAAGAATCAATAAGTGTTATTTTTCCATCAACTTTATATAAGCAAGTCTTATTGCCTGTTGTTCCAACATCATGTGTGAGTATGTATGTAGTTTTCATTTGAGTTCCTCCACAAAAATTTGTTTTTATAAAATTATTGATCAGATATATTGTAATTAAAACTCATTTACTACACATGTTTAAATCTAAATGCTAAATCACGTTGAGTATGACATTGATGAGTATGTTTACTATATTGTGATTACAGTTTTGTCTACGCAATATCTGATTAATCAGAATTTGCTATTGTTTTTGCGGTATGCAGTAGGTGTGGTATTACATATTTTGTGGAATGCGCGGTTAAACGTTGAAAGGCTTTCAAAACCGGTTTTAAAGGCGATAGTTACTATTGATTCGCTGGTTGCTGTAAGTAAATCTTTTGCGTAGTTAATCCGTAGTTCATTAATATAGTCAGGAAGTGATCTGCCGGTATATGCCTTAAAGAGCCTGCTAAATGTGTCTGGATGTAAATCAATCATTGCAGCAAGCCCTTCACGAGAGATGTCGAAACAAAAATTTACATGGATGTATTCAATGACACTCTGGATTTTTTCTGAATGCGTGGATGAAAGGTGTAACATTTTTTTTTCTTTATAATTCTTGTTATGGTTGGCTTCATTTTCCGCAATTTTTCTGTTAAGTGTAATTGTAAGCTGTTCAATTTCTTTGTGAAGTGTAACAAATTGTGCTTGAAGGATATATGCCATTGAGATTATTACAAAAAAGTATGCATACTCAAGAACATATATACATTGATATACGCCTTTCCCAACCATGACGTCATTAATGCTAGCAGCCAAAAATACTAAAAGGCTAAAAAAAAGAAATTTAATATGAGTGTCACCATAACGGCACCATATAAAAAGCTTATACAGTAAATAGATTCCAGTTACAAGCATAGCGATGTATTGAAGTATATACACAATTCCAGGATCTGCTTCGTTATATGTAACAGATATCCCTAATAGGGAGAAAGTCCTGATATAGGGATTATCTGGGTTGACAGTATATGAACTCTGCAACGTTACACCAGCAATAATAAATAAACCCATAACTAGTGTTATGAAGTATGCAATTCTGTGTTGTAAATGTACTAAAGAGGCAATAAACCATGTGATGGCTATAATAAAAAATGCCAGTACAGCAAATTGTATACGTTGATACAGTGTTGATTGCACAGGTGAGGGGGACATATACAAAAGAGCCGAGGCAATATCGTATATAGCTATTGTAACGCACATTATCGCAAACCATATATGTTCAGGTTCATTGCGTCTTCGTATATACATAAGAGTGTAAGAAATGGCAACATACAGTGCAATGGAAGCCATAAGGAGAGGGGGTATTGATATAAGCGTTAACATTTGCTATCATTCTTATATTTTGTGGTATTATTTAAAGAACAAATATAAAAAATTGCAAGAAAAAATGAAAAGTAATTTTGATAGGTGAATAACAAAATATTTTATATAAAAAAAGTGAATAATAAGATACTCACCTTTTTATCACACCATTAATTCCTTGAACTGAAAACTGTTAATTATTCTCACAATGTATATGTTTATATGCCCAACTAATAATGTTTATTATTATTTGTGAATATGGATACAGTAATCTTACATCACCCTTAAAGGTGCAGCATTGTTCATTTGTACTATTAGTACCAATAAATAGGCAATGAGATCTAAGTACAATTGAATCATTACTCCTTTGTGGTAAGCGACTTAACCAGTGATTCACTTTTAAAAAACATCTTGATTCAATAAAATGCAATTTCAATCCATTTTTGTGCTTCCTATGCTGTGCCCACTTCATCGTTACAGTCGCAGTTAAAAATGATAAATCGATTCAGCGTCCATAGTACATTCCCACATATTGATGATATAACAAT
>JAOAIH010000058.1 GCA_026414805.1 Spirochaetota bacterium
CAACAAATCCTTTGAGACCATATTGGTAATCATAATTGGTATTGGCAAAAAAGTTTCCAGAGGAATTCATATACCCAAAAGTGCTTGAAGAAGAAATACCAGTAGGGCCATATATTGGGATGTTAATTGTTTGACTTTTAGGATCACTTATTGCATACCACAACAATACAACCTGATCTGCATCATCAAGATTGTTAACTACTATAAAACCATTTTTTGACAATGCTTTAGCAACATATCCAGCATATTCTATAAAAGCCACATCATTTATGGTTACTTTTTGATCACCTGGAGCAATGAATACTTTGGTTGGACTTGTTACATTAGTACCGTACGAAGATATATCAACTACAAAGTAAGTAGAACACCCCATTAAGTTAGAAGTTATTATTATTAAAAAATAAAAGATAATATTTTTATTCATACCCACCCTCCTTAAAATATTTTTTTATAATATACCAAGAGGGTGTGACATATAATGTCCCTGTTAATATTTTAATGTGGTGGTAAATGAGCGTTAATAAAATGCTATTGAAATTAAACCATACGTACTTATGTAAAAGCAGGCAAAAAAACTGTACCAACCAAATATTACAAAAATAAAATAATTTCAAAATTATTCTTGAACAAAAATATATCTGTAATACATTTATTTGTATAATCTATTGTGCATCGGCATCCATTTGTTGAAGAAATAATTGGAGCCACATTTTTACAAAAACTTTAAATAGGAGGAACTAATGCAACCTGTTGCGTTGAATGACTTTATATACTGGGTGGGTGCCATTGATTGGGACCTTAGAAACTTCCATGGGTACATGACACAGCGTGGTTCATCCTACAATGCGTATTTAATAATGGATGAAAAGATTACCCTTATTGACACGGTAAAATATTATCTCTACGATGAAATGATTGAGCGCATATCAAAACTTGTTGACCCTGCAAAGATCGATATCATTATCTCCAATCACGTGGAAATGGATCATTCCGGTGGGCTCCCTCGTCTTATGGAGCTTTGTCCCAATGCAACGCTTATCACCTCACCAAATGGTGCAAAGGGGCTTGAAGCTCACTATAAAAAAAGCTGGAATTACAAAGTAATGAAAACGGGCGACAGTATCAGTTTAGGAAAAACCACATTGCAGTTTGTGCTTGAACAAATGGTACACTGGCCCGACAACATGGCATGCTATATGCCCCAAACCAAAATACTTTTTTCAAATGATGCATTTGGCCAGCACATTGCAACATCCCAGCGCTTTGATACCGAATATCCGTTTGACATACTGATGCAAGAAGCAAAGAAATATTACGCTAACATTGTACTTCCGTATGACAAGCCAACACAGAAAGTACTTGAGGCTGTAAGCAATTTAGACATTGCAATGATTGCACCAAGTCATGGCATTATATGGAAAGAACACATTAAAGCGATAGTTACTGAATACAAAAGCTGGGCAGCAAACAGCACTAAGGAAAAAGCGCTTATTATTTACGACACCATGTGGAATTCCACTAAGCTCATAGCCCATGCAATAAAAAATGCGTTTGAACAAAAAAATATTCCAGTACAACTGTATGATTTGAAAACCATTCATATTTCGGACATTATGACCGAAGTGCTTGATGCAAAGTATATCTGTGTGGGGTCACCAACACTGAATAACAATATGCTGCCAACTGTTGCTGCATTCTTAACCTACTGCAAGGGACTTGCACCAAAGGAACGCATTGGGCTTGCATTTGGATCATACGGTTGGGGCGGGCAAAGCATTGCACAGGTAGAAGCGATATTAGCGGAAATGGGGTGGAAGTTACTGCCATCAATCAAGGTAAATTACATACCTGATGATCAATTACTGGTAACTATCGCCACCCAAATTTTTGAAAATTTACAGCGTATTTAGTGTGACTTTTACATTAAAGTTTTATATTATATTAATGAACAATGAGTCCAATTTATTATTACAATGAGGACTGAAATGGAACAATATAAACACTATTTAGAAGCCCGGGGGATTTCGCCATCGTATCAGCGGTTGAAGATTCTTGAGTACTTAGACCAAAACAGGACTCATCCAACCGTTGATGAGATCTATACTGCGCTTTTGCCACACATACCAACGCTTTCCAAGACCACTGTGTATAATACCTTAAGCCTTTTTGTTCAGGAAGGCCTTGCTAGTATGCTGGTACTTGACAATGTTGAGGCGCGTTTTGACATTACTGTGCAGCCACACGGCCATTTTACCTGTACACAATGCGGCAAGGTATATGACCTTGATACCACGCGTTATGTCAATATTCCCCGTTCAATTGACGGGCATACTATTGAAAACTATCAAATAACATTAAAAGGCATTTGCAAAGAGTGCACCTCACATTGAAATCTATAAATGTTTGCATGGCGTTAATTCTAGTATTTTTTGACGAATAAAATTCAAAAAATCAGTTGACAAAATATTGTAATGATTATAAATATGTTATAAATACATTCCTAAGTGATTTTTTAAATTAATTGTTGCCATTTATCACTTTTACTGTATCTATTATTGTACTATAACAACCATGAAGAAGGTTAATTATGCAGCAATATAAAGTAAACGATATGATGTGCAAAAACTGTGTTATGCACATAACAAAAGCCATAACATTGAAAGACCCAAATGCTAAAGTGGATTGCAATTTAACCACTAAAATTGTTATAGTCGATAGCTCTCTTGATAATTCTGTGGTGATGCAAGCAATCAAAGATGCTGGATACACACCACACCCTGTGTAACTGTGATTTAGTGTCGGTTTTTTAATAACGTAAGAAAAGTCATTCTGAACTTGATTCAGTGTCTAAAATAGTGGCAAAGTGAGATTCCGAGTCAAGCCCGGAATGACATCTTTTGAAAAGTCATCCTGAACTTGATTCAGTGACTAATAACGAAACGATTTTGCTTCAGGTTTGGAATAACAGTGTGTAATGTACGATTTCAGAATTATACCAGCTATGATTGGGTGAGTGAAGATCCCTGGTAAACAAAAATTGCATCAATATAATTTTTTTTCAAAAGGAGGACTTATTTATGGGAAAAAAATACGAATGTACAGTATGCGGCTACATTTATGATCCAGCTGAAGGTGATCCTGACAACGGCATTAAACCAGGAACAGCGTTTAAAGACCTTCCTGATGATTGGGTATGCCCTGTATGTGGAGCCGGAAAAGATCAGTTTGAACCAGTGGACTAATTATTAGCAGTCAAAGGATATGCTTACGTGCATGTCCTTTTTCTATAATAAAATTATTAAAATAATTTTATAAAAATACTGTGGAGGTTACCCATGGATGTTGTATTGCTTTCACGAATACAATTTGGATTAGCTGCAGGTGTTCATTTCATTTTCCCTTCCTTAACTTTGGGACTTACATTGCTGGTGCTAATGTTTGAATACAAGTTTTACAAAACAAACGATGAACTGTTCAAAACTATCTCTTCATTCTTCATCAAAATTTTAGGACTTGTGTTTGCATTGGGTGTTGCAACAGGTATTGTACTTGAATTTTCATTTGGTACCAACTGGGCTGAATATTCGCGCATGGTTGGTGATATTTTTGGTGCACCACTTGCTGCTGAGGGCATATTTGCGTTTTTTATGGAATCTGTATTTTTAGGTGTGCTGCTATTTGGACGCAACAAGGTTTCAAAAAAGGTTTATCTTCTGTCAGCATTTTTGGTGTTCTTTGGATCGCATCTTTCAGGTTTGTGGATTATCATTGCAAATTCATGGATGCAGACACCAGCCGGTTATGCCATTGAAGGCGGAAGAGCAATACTTACCGATTTTTGGGCTGCAGCGCTGAATCCTTCCACACTTGTGCGATTTACACATGTCATTATTGCAGGATGGATTACCGGTAGCCTTTTTGCTGCAGGTGTAGCTGCCTGGTACCTGGTTAAACAACAACACACGCAAATAGCTCAAAATATACTAAAAACCGCCATTATTGTTTTTGCTATCATGTCGCTTTTGCAGTTTGCTTCGGGGCATATTCATGCAGTGCAGGTTACCAACCTACAGCCTGAAAAAATGGCTACATTTGAAGCGCTGTGGGAAACACAAAAAGGCGCACCAATGTCAATTATTGGAATCCCTGTTGAAAGCCAAAAGAAAACATACTTTGAAATTAAAATTCCAAAATTGTTAAGTTTACTAGCATACTTTGACCCCAATGCCGAAGTGAAAGGTCGTGATGCCTTCCCTGAAGACGAACTGCCACCAGTACTTTTGCCGTATTTTTCATATCATATCATGATTGGGCTTGGTTCTTTATTTGCTCTGATAAGCATCACTGCAATACTCTTATTACTGCGCAAAAAACTCTTTGAGACAAAATGGTTTTTGTATGTGCTGATTTTTACCATACCGCTGCCAATAATAGCCAACGAATTTGGATGGATTGCTGCTGAGGTTGGTAGGCAACCATGGGCTGTGTACAAAGTACTTAAGACTGTTGATGCAGTATCAGCTGTTGTACCGGCAAGCCACGTGTTGCTGTCGCTTATTATCTTTTCATTAATTTACCTTTTACTCATTGTTCTTTTTATAACGATACTGCTAAAAATTATAAAAAAGGGCCCTCAGGCAGAAACATATTAAACTGATTGGAGGTGTAATTATGGATTTAAGTACATACCAGCATATATGGTTTTTTATTATTGGATTTTTACTCACTGTGTATTCTATCCTTGATGGTTTTGATTTAGGCATTGCAAGCCTTATGCCTGCACTTGCCAAGAATGAAAAAGAACAAAAACAGGTAATGGATTCAATCTGGCCTGTGTGGGATGGCAATGAAGTGTGGCTCATAACTGCTGGTGCTGCACTTTTTGCGGCATTTCCGTTTGCCTATGCCACAGTATTTAGCGGTTTTTACTTGGCACTGATGCTTGTGTTATTTGCTCTTATTTTCAGAGCTGTCTCCATGGAATTTTGGTACTACGACGAAAATCGCAGGAAGCTTTGGTCATGGGCATTCACTATAGGAAGCTTTTTGCCATCACTATTGTTTGGCGTTGCACTGGGAAATATCATCTATGGCATTCCCATAGATTTAAATATGAATTTTACTGGTAGCTTTTTTACACTGCTACGACCATTCCCTCTTGTTATTGGGCTTCTGGGGCTTTTGGCAATCCTGCTACAGGGCTGCACATGGGCTGCATTAAAAATTGAGGGCCCGGTTGCACAGCGTGCAAGGTCTATCATGAATTACATAATAATTGCAAATGCTATTTTATTTGTGCTGGCGATAGCTCTTACCATTGCCCTTTTGCCTTCAGTTGTCTCTAATATATTTGGCTGGCTTGGTGCGGTTATATATGCAATAGCTTTAAGCTATGTGTTTGTTTCAAACAGAGACAACCGTCCACTGAATGCTTTCAAGAGTTCTTCGGTTTCTTTTATTGCACTGTGGATTATGGCAGGGGCAGCACTGTATCCAAATCTGGTGAGAGCAACGATAGATGCGTATAACCTTACAATATTCAATGCATCCTCAACGCTTTTGACATTAAAGATTATGTTTATCATTGCTCTCATTGGCATGCCTATAGTTATTGCGTATACTATTTATGTGTACAGAGTTTTTAAGGGTAAGGTTTCCTGAAGCTTTATTTACAATGTTTTTCTATATAAGAAATTACTTATAATTTTTTCACACAGAGGTCGTAGAGAATCAGGAGAATGATTAAGTTTTTGGATTGATTAGCAAACAAAACTATTTTTATTAAAGGAGGATATGATTTATGGCTACAAAACAATTAGAAGTATATAAATGCGATATTTGTGGCAATATCGTTGAGGTGCTTCATGAAGGCAAAGGCGATCTAGTCTGCTGTGGTCAGCCTATGAAGCTTCAGGTAGAAAATACTGTAGATGCATCAAAAGAAAAGCACGTACCAGCAGTAGAAAAAACTGCGGAAGGCATCAAAGTACAGGTTGGCAGTGTTGAACATCCTATGGAAGAAAAGCATTATATTGAATGGATACAGCTTATTGCCGGTGGCAAATCATACAGGCAATTCTTGAAACCTGGCGAAAAGCCAGTAGCCATATTCAAAGTTGACGCTTCCACCTACACAGTACGTGAATATTGCAATCTGCACGGCTTATGGAAAGCATAATATTATTTTAAGGAGGTATTAAGATAGTATGGCAAAGAGCGTTAAAGGAACACGTACCGAAAAGAACTTACTGGCAGCATTTGCAGGTGAATCACAGGCCCGCACACGCTATGATTATTTTGCATCTGTTGCCAAAAAGGAAGGGTATGAGCAGATAGCTGCTATTTTCCAGGAAACTGCACTGAATGAAAAAGAACATGCCAAAAGGTTTTTCAGCTACTTAGAAGGCGGCATGGTGGAAATACAGGCACACTATCCTGCAGGCGTTATTGGCAACACAGTAGAAAATTTAAAAGCCGCTGCAGCAGGCGAAAACGAAGAACACACAAAATTATATCCTGATGCAGCAAAAGTAGCTGAAGAAGAAGGCTTCCCTGAAATTGCGTTTTTGTTCAGGAAGGTTGCAGAGGTGGAAAAGCACCATGAACAGCGCTATCTTGACTTAATGAAAAATATCCTGGAGGGGAAAGTATTCAAGAAGGACAAGAAGGTGCAGTGGAAATGCCGCAATTGTGGCTATATCCACGAGGGCGAGTCAGCTCCTGAAAAATGCCCAACCTGCCTGCATCCACAAAGCTACTTTGAGCTTCTGTGCGATAATTATTAAAAATTGCGAACATAGTATACAATGCTCTACACTCCTGCTATTTATGGTGGCAGGAGTGTATACTTCTATACTTATAGATTTTTTATTCATTTCAGTGTGCATGTAAACATTTAAAATTTTGCGGTTAACTTATAATATAAGCCAATTGTTTCAGTAACTATCTCCCTTTAAAAATGGGCTCACGCTTTTGTGCAAATGCCATAAAACCTTCAGCAGCATCTTCAGTTTTTGCAAGCATTGCAGAACATTCCCTATCTACCTTTAATCCTTCTTCAATCCCTTTTTCAATTCCTGTTACCATTCCCTTCAATATACATTGCACTGCCAACGGTGCTTTTTTTGCCAGCGTACTGGCAAATTCCATTGTTTGCTGCATAAATGATTGTGCAGGGAACACTTTATCAACAAGTCCAATTTCCAGAGCTTCAATAGGGGTAAGCCTTTTACCCATAAGAATTAATTCAAGAGCTTTGCTTCTGCCTAAAAGTCGTGCCATGCGCTGAATCCCGCCCCATCCCGGAGTAATACCAAGATTGATTTCAGGGCAACCTATTACAGCTTTTGGTGCATCTGCCATAAATCTGAAATGGCAAGCTAATGCTAACTCGCAACCACCACCCAGGGCATATCCATTGATAGCTGCAATGACTGGTTTTTTAAATCTGTCAATACGGTTAAACAATTCTATGGCATCGGGGCCATTATGCAAATTTGCTACATCTCCAACATCCATGCCAGCACTAAAACCTTTATCACCCGCACCTGTGATAATTAAAACTCTGACGTCATTGTTGTTTTCACATTGGCTAAGCAATTGGTCAAGCTCTACTCTCATTGCCATATTGATTGAATTAGCTGGTGGACGGTTAAGCGTCAAGGTTGCAACATAATTGTTAATCTCAAGTACAACAGTATTATCACTCATAATTCCAAACCTCCTTGTGTATGTTTGTAATATTTTTATAAATATTCTGTTTCATTTGTTATAGTCCGTGTATTATTTTCAACACTTTTTGTATTACATTATTGTTAGCTCTACTGTACAGCATAAGTATTTTTTTAAAATATATTCCTTACACTATCAAATTGATTTTGATCAAATGAAAAAGTAGCTGTAATTTTTTATATTGTGCACATAATTTGTTTTGCAGGTATAATTATTGGTATTTTTTACTTGATATATACACATATTACTTCAACAACGTTGTAAGAAAAACATCTATATCGTACGAGGCCAGTTGTGTTGAAAAAAATCATACTAAAAATAGTATCATATAAAAATTTATATATGCCAGGTTTACTGGTATCGGGTGCTCTCTTTCTTTATGCCATTATATTCAACATGTCATTTTCCTACATGGGAAACACCAGTGCACAGGTAGTTCAATTTATTATCTATCGTTACAAGTTTTTAATATTGTTTTACTTTTTAAAAATAATAGCAGTGTATTCATTAATAGGAATTGCACTAAGCATATTTTTTAGCTATGGCATACAACAATTTTCCAGGCAGCTAAAATTTACAGTCAATAACAAGCATAGCTTTTACTATTCAGCACTATTAACATTTGCAGTAGTATTTCTACAGCTTTGCAAAAGTATTATTACCTACCCACAGCTATATCAGGATACAATTTTTAATAAAAACATTGTGTATAAATATTTTCAGATAGCTCTTACAAATAACCTGTCTCCTGTTTTTATTGAAACAATACAATTATTATTTATTGCTCCATTTCTTGTAACATTTGTAATATCATTTTTCTTGTCGATACAACAACATAAAGATGCAATTATTGATGTTCTAACCCTTCACTTCAATATAGTAAAATATGCTGTTATTGGAATTTTCATAGCTCTTATAATAATAGTTACTATCTCAGTAACTATCTCACATAAAAATATACATGATAAACCAAATATCATTATATTAGCCTCTGATGCGCTAAGACCTGACCATTTTAGCGGTTTTGGGTACCACCGCAACACCACCCCTCATATTGACAGATTAATTGCACAAGGCACCACATTTAATAATGTGTATACTGTGGTTCCACGTACATTTCCAGCATGGGTCAGCATACTCACATCGCAGCTTCCTGTTAAACATGGCATTTCACACATGTTCCCAATGGTTCGTTCCCGCAATAAAAAGTTTATTACTCTTGCTACAGTATTGAAAGAACATGGCTATCGTACCGCTGTTATTGGCGATTTTGCTGCTGATATTTTCCCACGAATAAATTTAGGATTTGATACTGTGAAAGCTCCTACATTTAATATGCGCGTGATGATTAAGCAGATTATTCTTAAAAACCACATTTTCCTGTTGCCTTTCCTTACCAATCGTGCAGGATTTTTATTTTTCCCTGAGATACGCGAATTTGCCGAATTTGCAGACCCACAGTTTGTGGTTAGTGACATAAAAAAAGAAATCAGTTCAAGCATATCACACGGAAAGCCATTTTTTATTCTTTCTTTTTTTTCAATTACACATTTTCCTTATCCAGCATGCTATCCATACTATAAAACATTCACTGATACAGCCTACAATGGTCCTTTTAAATATTCAAAAAACAGATTTGTTTCCCTTGATAGCAAAGGGATGGTTGCAGAATACCAGCCTTCACCAGGTGATATAGAGCATATCCGTGCATTGTACGACGGATGCTTATATGCGTTTGATGAATCGGTAGGCAATATAATACAATACCTCAAAGACAACAACCTTTACGATAACACCATTATAGTCATAGTATCCGACCACGGTGAAAATCTTTACGAGTTTGAATATGGTATGGGTCATGGCGAACATCTGCGGGGTAAATACAGCCTTGTCATTCCGTGTATTTTTTCAGGTCCCGGCATTGGAAACAGCCAATATACCAGCATTCGTAGTGCCATAGATATTGCGCCTACCATTCTTGATATACTGCATCTACCGCAACCTCAATCGTTTGATGGCACATCACTGTTAAAAAAACATAATCGTGTTTTTGATGCGTATTGTGAAACAGGCATCTGGTTTGATAATACCGGCAATTTCTTCTTTCAGAAGAAAAGGATAATGTATCCTGATATTACCGGTATATCAACTATTGATTTTGATCACAATGATGAGATTACCGTAACGCCATATTATGATAATCTCATTACAATTGCAAAACACAGGTGTATTATTGCAAACAATATGAAGCTTATCTACATGCCCACTCACTATGGCATTGAATATGAGCTCTATGATGTATCGAAAGACCCAAATGAACGCAATAACATTTATACAACATCATCAGTGGCACACAGCATCAAGGATAAATTTTTCTCATTATTTAAAACCCAAAATAATATAAAAATTTACAATAGCTATATTATACCCTTTGAATAAAAGCACAGGTATTTTATGGTGATGATACTCATTATGTATCACCACCGCAATACATTCTCATTTTTCCACTTCAGCCTGCACCTTGGTTAAAACTTCTACCCCATTTTGATTTTTCACGGTAAGTGCAAGGGTTGCTCTGTTGTCATGTATCTCGGTTACCACACCTTCAATGGTTAGAGTATCGCCCATGCGCACCGGTGATGCAAACCTGCATTTTAATTTTTTCAATCGCCCGGGGTCACTCACCCATGTGGTGATAGCATCAGCAGTAAATCCAAGTGTACACAAGCCCTGCAAAATGGCTCCACCCAATCCTACCATCTTTCCAAATTCATCGTCAATATGTATAGGATTAAAATCACCTGATGCACCAGCGTAGTAGATAGCTCTGTATTTATCTACTTGTTGATTTACTATAAATCTGTCGCCAACCTTTACTGTAATATTTGAATCTACTGTTTTCATAGCTATTTCCTCACAACAAAAGTATATATACCTTTGCAAACATCCTGATTACTTTGATTCCTTGTCATTATCTCAATTGCAATGACATCAAGCTTTTCCTTGTTTTCAATATTTACTATCTTTGCATCTGAATACAACACATCGCCTGATTTTACTACATTATAAAATTCAAATTCCTGCTCACCGTGCACCAACATAGCCAAATTGAGATTGAGCTCATTATCAAAAAAAATAGGTTCTATGAGTTTAGCGCCAAATACCACCGCAAATGTAGGAGGCGCAACAATCGTTTTATACTTTGATGTGGCTGCAAACTCATCGTCCAAAAAATATGGATTGGTGCTTTTGATGGCTTTTGCAAATTCCTTCACTTTTTCTTTACCAACTTCATATACAATTGTTGGCCAGGTTTTCCCAATGAATTTTTTGTCGATAGCCATAGCATTTCCTCCTTATGATTAACTCCCATATTTTTGTAATAGGTCACGGGCAATGAGTATGCGCTGTATTTCAGATGTTCCTTCACCTATCTCACCTAACTTTGCATCACGATATAACCGCTCAACAGCAAATTCCTTGATGTATCCATAACCGCCATGAATCTGCAATGCCCAGCTTGAAATCTGTGTTGCCGCTTCACTGGCAAAAAGTTTGGCACACGATGCAAGTACAGCTGCTTCGGGATGATTGGTTTGTTTTGCCCACGCCGCTTTGTATATCAAAAGTCGTGAAAGGTCAGTAAGTATCATCATGTCTGCCAGCTTAAATGAAATCTCTTGATAACGGTTTATTGGCTTGCCAAATGCCTTGCGCTCAGCAGAATATTTTATTGCTTCTTCCATACACGCCATTGCTACACCTAACGACACAGTGGCCATGCCAATACGCCCAAACTCAAGTGTTTGCATTGCCTGTATAAATCCTTTGCCAACTTGGCCCAGCACTGCATCATCACCCACCTCACAGTCCTCCAGAAAGACCTCCGATGTAGGCGAACCCCTATACCCTAATTTTTCAAATGGCTTACCGGTGGAAAATCCTGGTGTACCCTTATCAACAAGAAACGCAGTCACACCATTTGCAGGTCCTGCATCCTTATCATTGTATGCCATTATCAAGCACACATCTGCAATCGGTGCGTTAGTAATAAATGTCTTGGTGCCATTTAACACCCATTTATCGCCTTTCTTTTTAGCAGTTGTGGCGATAGCAGCAGCGTCTGATCCTGCCTGCGGCTCGGTTAATCCAAAGCTGCCAATGATGTCTCCAGAAATTATCCCTGGCAGGTATTTTTCTTTTTGCTTTTTTGAACCAAACATCCGAATGGGCATGCCGCACAACCCACAGCTTGCACCAGCAGATAAAAATGTTGCAGCACATGCCTTTGCAACTTCCTCACCTGCTATCGCAAAGTTTATTAAATCCTGATTGGTGCCACCATATTCTTCCTCATGAATCATACCTAAATAACCAATTTCACCTAATTTTTTAATATTTTTCTTTAAAAGTTCAACGGATTTTTCATCACCAATATCTAAAAGCGCAGCGTTAGGCTTGATCTCATTTTCACAGAACTTCTTGAAGTTTTCCTTAATTGATTTCTGTATATCATTCAATTCATAATTCATATTTTGCCTCCTTACTCCCTGCATTATAACGCTAATAAACGTGAAATAATCAATCGCTGCACTTCTGAGGTTCCACCGCCAATCTGTGCTAATTTGGCATCACGCAGCATTCGTTCCACAGGATAATCATGAATGTACCCATACCCACCAAAAATCTGTACAGCTTCTGAAGCAACCCTAAAGCCCCAATCACCAACAAACGCTTTTGCAATGGAAGCCTGCAGGTGATTGATTGGGTATCCTGCATCCTTCAAAGAAGCCACGCGGTATACAGCCAACCGTGCAGCCTCAAGCACAACCTTCATATCAGCAAGTTTATGCTGAATTGCCTGAAAGCTTTTAATGGGTTTATCAAACTGCACACGCTCAGATGCATAGCGCGCACACTGTTCTATCATAAACTGCATTCCCCCAACAAACGGTGCCAGCAATGCACTGCGGTCCCACTCTAACGTCTGGTGGGCATACATGAAACCTTCACCAATATTGCCAAGGACATTCTCTTCTGGCACTTCACAATCTTCAAAGAACACTTCTGAAGTAGTAGATGCTCTGACCCCCATTTTATGAAATGGCTTACCAGTTGAAAAACCTTTAAAATCCTTTTCAACAATAAAGGCTGATATACCAGCATGTTTTTTTGATTTATCCACTGTAGCATACACAACACATACATTGGCAATTGGTGCATTAGTAATAAATGTCTTGGACCCATTCAGTATCCACCTGTCACCTTTTTTAACTGCAGTTGTTTGCAGTGATGCAGCATCCGATCCAGCTCCGGGTTCTGTTAATCCCATACATCCAATCCATTCTCCACTGGCAAGTTTGGGCACATACTTTTTACGTTGTGCTTCATTTCCATGTTTGTATAAAGTATCAGTACATAAATACGTGTGTGCACCCAATGCTAATAAATGGCCGCTATCAACACCTGCATGCCCTAATGCTTCTCCTGCCAAACAACAGGTCACAACATCCGCACCCTGCCCTCCATATTCTTCAGGAAATGGCAACCCTAAAAGCCCCATAGCGCCTAACTTTTTCCAAATCTCAAAAGAAAACTCTGATTTTAAATCAGCTTCTTCGCATAAGGGAACAATTTCATTTTTTGCATACTTATATATTGTATCCCTGAATAAAAGCTGCTCCTCAGTAAACCCAAATTCCATCACCAACCTCCTTGTTTAAGTATCGTTTCAATTATTTGACTCTTTATTTTCTGTGCATAGTGCACATAATCAAATGCATCTGGATCTATCACATATTGAATAATAAGCCCCTGCACCATGGAAACAATCATGGTAGCTGTATAATTAACATCAATGTTATGGAACTTTCCCTGTACGATCCCTTCATTCAAAATTTCTGAGCACACATCTCGATAGCTCTTATACAATTTTTGAATAGCAGTGCGCATTCGTTCGTTATGATTTAATTGTGTCCAGAAATCTAAGAGCACGTAAAAGTAATTCTTTTCCTGCATCACAAGATTGCACGCCCGTTCTATGAACGCAGATAGTCTGTCAACCGGATCTGAAAGATGCAGCAGGTCCTGTTGCAGTGAAGCTCGTATATTACGGTTAATCTCCCTTAGTAAATTGAGCAGTAAATCCTGTTTGTTTTTAAAATAATAATGTATCAACCCGGTTGACATCCCCGCTTCCTGTGCAATATCCTTAATTGTGAAGTTATAATATCCTTTTTTGCTCACTACATTGTATGTGGCTGAAGTAAGCTGAGCACGTCGTATGTCAAAAATATCTGAGCGTTCCTTAACTTTCATTTTTTATCCTCACGCATATGATTGAACGTCCAATCAAATTATTTTAATACATCCACCTTTTTATTGTATTAATGAATTATAATCATGTATGCTAATTGATTCTTTGATGCTCTGTTCCTGCAATCGTGTTGTTCCACCCATTAATATTCCTTTTGAATGTACTGTGTAGATCTCAGGAATATCAAATAGCAACAGGCTGATATCATCATACTCTTTATGTTCCAGTTTAACGACTTTATCAACTATATGTGTAATCATTTCCATGAATGAAACAGTAATTAAATTTTCAATCTGAAGACCACAATGTTTTATAACATCATTGAAACCATCGCTGTATATCACAACGCGTGATTGTCCATACAAATTCACACTTTCAACCTTTTGAAGAGTTTTACTTCTTCCTGCAAAATTCATATTCACTTTTGTGCTATACTGCTCTCTTTTGGTATGCCTGTCATAAATTTTCAATGAGCTATCGCCCCCATGCGCAATAAATGCCTGTGTTGTATTTTCCTGTTCCTTCAGTGCTATCAGACTCAACGTCGATTTCATATGATATTCCTGCCTGGCATAGATGCCATTCAAATAGTGTGACCACTCTTCATTACATTGAGGAATCGTATGTAAACCATCAACAACATTAGAAAGCAATACTCGTGATGCGTGAGGGAAGCGCTCAGTTGCATCGGCAATTGCAAACACCCTATGTTCTAAGTCTACTAGCAAACTATCGCCATTACCATATCCACTGCGCACTTTATCAGTGCCGGTGATAAGCAGCATGGCAAAAGTGCCCTCTGCTATCACCGCCCTCACATCACTGTGTAATTCAATAATACTCATACACTAATCAATAACTCTGAAATAAAGTATATCTTTTATTGTGCCTTTCTTTTCTTCTGAAAAGACTGGCTCCACCCGTGCGCCTATCTTTATTTTTGATTCGTCATGAACATCAATGTAGTGCTGGAATAATGTATCCGCTCCATCAAGTTTGATAAATCCGTATCCATATGGTATTGGTTTCTGAGTACCGGTTTCAGGGTCAATAAAAGCAAATCGTAAAATGGTAAACGTACCTATTGTTCCTTTTGGACCAACTTCAACAAATTCTTTCATCTCCACATAACAGTCTCCACACACCCTGCGCGGTGGAACATATACCTTTTTACATTTTGGGCACCGCACACCTAAAAATTTTCTGTTATTCTTGAGTTCATAAAAAAACTTACTGCCATACATGCCTACAGAATAGTTGAAAGGTTGTACTGCTTTACCCGATTCGATAATTATGTACTCTATATTTTCCATTGTTTCCTCCTACAGATTGGGTTTTTTCCTGCCATGCAGAATCATATCTGTCCACATACAGCCACCAAAACCGGTGCTCACTGCAAAGTTTACATCGGGCACCTGCCTGCCTTCAGCTTTACCCATAACCTGTAAGGCAGCCTCTGCACAGCGTATTAAGCCGGTGGCACCTATAGGATTGCATGCAATTACTCCACCTGAAGGATTTATGGGAAGTTCCCCTCCCATATCGGTTGCCCCGCTCCATATATATTCAGCACCTTTACCGCGTGGGACTATTCCCATATCTTCTATCCAGATTATGCCAGCGAATGAATACGGCTGATACATTTCTATTACATCAATTTGCTTGCGTGGTTCAGTAATACCACACTTTTTAAAAAGCTCTCTAGACGCCTCTGCCATACTGTCAAGCTCACCCCAGTTGACATCACCTAAATACGTATATTTATGACGATTAGCTGTTGCCCATATCCAGTCGGGAGTTGATGTTATTTTTTCTGCATACTCTTCGCTTGCCATGATCACTGCACATGCTCCATCTGTGCGAGGGCATACATCAAGGAGATGAATTGGATCTGCCAGCATTGGTGAAGCCAGCACCTCTTCCAGAGTAACTTCTTTGCGCAGCTGAGCATATGGATTGTTGCACGCATGTTTACGGTCACGCACCGATACTCGTGCACCATCTCTGTCGGTAGCACCATATTTTGCCATATATGCTTGCGCTTCTGCAGCAAGTCCGGAGATAGCTCCTGCAAACACAAGTCTGTCCCATACTGGGTCAAATGCGGTAGTGATAGCACCTGTAGTGTCGGATTCAGAGTTCTTTTCCCAACCTATGATTAATACTTTGTCAAACATCCCCGAGGCAACAAAATGATAACCACCTATTGCAAGAGTACTGCCCGTTGTGCCCCCAGTGGTAAGCTTAATAACAGGTTTTTGATAGCCCCCCGAGCCATCTATACTCCAACAATCAACATAGTTAATGCCTTCAAAGTGGTCCATATTGCCAATTATTATGGCATCGATATTCTTTATTGAAAGATCAGCATCTTCTAAGGCACGGGTAACCGCTTCATGAATTAACTCCCTCCCGTTAACATCAGGCCTATGGCTTTTGTGGTATGTTTGGCCTGTACCAACTATTGCAACTCTTCGTTTTGACATAACCTCCTCCTATCGCTCTATATCAAGAACCCATACGCAATGAGACTGACCGCATAGTCCATTGACTCCATGGGCAATACCACGTTTTGCAGCAACCTGCCTTTTATCTGCCTGGCCGCGAAGCTGCAAAACAACTTCAGCAATACGGTACAATCCTGCCGCAATTACTGGATGTCCGCTTAACAACCCTCCAGAAGGATTGACTGGCAGTTTGCCATCTTTGTCAAATACGCCTTTTTCAAGCATAGTACCTGCTTTGCCGTATTCTGCTAATCCCAGTCCCTCAATCCACATCAGTTCCTGATATGTGAACGCATCATATACTTCTGCCACATTAATTTCTTTTGATGGATTTTTAATTCCTGCCATTGCGTACGCTTTTTTTGCTGCATTTTCCAATGCTATAGCTTTTGATAGATCCCTGTCACCCATAAAGTATGCATCACTACAAAATGCCACACCCTTAATCCATACTGGTGTGGCTTTAATCTTTTTCACAAAATCCGCAGTAGCTATGATGATTGCACAACATCCATCCGAAACAGGCGAGCAATCCAGTTTATGCAGTGGGTCAGCAATCATTTCCGAATTTAATACATCATTAACTGATATGTCCATTGGCAGCTGTGCATACGGATTATCTTTAGCATTTTTATGATTTTTACACGATACTAGTGCTAATTGTTCCGGGGTAGTGCCTGTAGTATGCATATATGCTCTTGCTTGCATTGCACATGCTGATATCATGTCCATTCCAAGGCCACGCTCATATATTGGGTCAAATATTGCATTGGTTATAAGACTTGAAACGCTTTCAGAACCCTTACTATGACCGGTTACCAGTGTTGTTTTATAATCACCTGACAGAGTACGTGCTAATGCATACGCTGCACCAAATGTTCCATCACCTTCAACAGCAGAACAATTTTTATTCCTCACTCCGCTTGCATCTCCTACAGCCATACATGATATGGTTCTTCCATCCCAGAAATCACTTGAAGTTGTAATCACATTATCGATATCCTCAATAGAAATGCCCGCATCCTGTAAGGCTTTATTGACAGCTTCCCAAGCCATGTCAGCATACGTTGCATCTACTTTCTTTTTTTCAATGGGTGTCATCCCAATACCAATTATTGCCGCTTCCATACAAACCTCCTATTTTACTGGCCTGAAATGCAAAATTGCTTCAATTGATGCTTTTTTTTCTTCAGCAAAGACTGCTTCAACTTCCATACCAATTTTAATGTTTTTTGGATCTGTATCCCCAATATAATGAAGCATTGCATTGTCAGCACCATCAAGCTGTATAAGACCAAATGCTACAGGGACATTTTTTTTCAAAGCTGCTAGCTGTCTATATACTACTGTATAGGTAACAACCTTCCCTTTTGGTCCCACTTCTTTCCACTCTTTTGTGTCAATATAACAGTATGGGCAAGTTTTCTTTGGCGGGCAAAATACCTTACCACACTGTGGACATTGGTTGCCCAGTATTTTATGCTCATCACGTAATGCTATAAAAAACTTTGATGCAGTTTCACCAGCCCACCACTGATAGGGAACACCTATCTGGCTTTTATAGACCTGTGGTTCAATTCCCTTGAATATATCTTCCATAAACTATCTCCTTATCTTCCAATAATATACCTGTGTGGATCAACTTCTTCGCGCAGTATCCTAAGCTCCTCATCTGTAGGTGGTTTGGTATCCTCTATTTTCTTTGCCCACTTAAGCTCAAAACCACAGTTGTCCTGCACATCCTTTCTGCTATATCCCGGATTTATTGAAAGCACTGTCATCCACTTTGTCTCTTCATCAAACCCCATTACTGCCATATTGGTGATAATTCTGTATGGTCCTGTGCCCTCAGGCAAACCCGCCTCATAACGACTTCGTCCACCTTTGAGATACCCTGGTGAGGTAATGAAATCTAATTTTTCAGTAAACCTGCGCGCATCCTGCACCGTCATCATCATTGTACGCCAGCACAGCGATGCTAAATCATTTGCACCACCTGAGCCTGGAAACCTTACCTTTGGTTTCTGGTAATCATCGCCAATCATCGTTGAGTTGATGTTACCATACATGTCTATCTGTGCTCCACCAAGGAATGTATAATCCACCATACCCCGCTGACAGGTTTCCATAACTTCGGGCATTGAGCTTGCCATTATTGCTTTATGGAACGTGCGCGAATCACCAACAGAAATCGGCATCGTTGGCAAAATGGGTGCAACACCACCCGCCTCAAACATAATACACAAATTTGGCGAATACAGCTTCTGTGCAAGCATCGCCGCTGCACACGGGGCACCTGTTCCAACAACAACTGTGGCCCCATCTTCCAAATTACGTGCTGCTACACATATCATAAGTTCCATAGGATTGTATTCCATAACTACCCTCCCTACTTATTGTTAATCAAATACTCAATGGCACGCAGCTTCTTCATCTTCTCAATCCCGCCATTTAAGTTGAGATACTCATAGAAATTATCCACCCCATAAATCTGTTCCTGTAAAAACTTCTCAAGCTCTTTGGGGTCCTTCTCTACTTTAAGCCACGTTTTCAGATGCTCCTCATCACTAAAGTACTCATACGGCATATTGCCCGGGTAGCTGCCATACGGAACCTCAATGACCGCATCTACGCACCAGAAGGGAATTACTGTCTTTTCTGGTTCACGCCGTATCTCATCATGCGGAATAATACGTTCAGCAGTTATCACAACACGCTTGGAAGCCTTTGCCAGATCAAAGTCTGAGACCGATGCGCCATATACCCTACAGTTGCCATAGATATCTGCCTCATGCACATGAATTGCTGCAAAGTCAGGGTACAGTGCTGGCATAGCTGCATATTTCTTGCCAGTAAACGGACAGGTAATTACTTTAGCAGCACTCTGCATAAAGGTATCAGTACCCAGAATGTTGCGCGTGGGTATAAACGAAAGCCCCATGGCTGCAGCTTTCAGCCGCCATGAAAGTGAGGCATTGGTCCACTCTGTCAGTTTAATCTTGCCACTTTCTACCGCTCGTCGTGCATTTGGCGATAGGCCTCGCGCTTCCAACCCAATAATATAAGCAACATCGCAGCGATCAATACACTCACCTGCAACTAGTACCTGAAAGTCGTGTGTTGAGGTATGCCCTGCAAATCCCAAATGTTTTTTTCGCTGGCGCACTATCTCATGGATAATAGCAGTGGGGATACGATTGGCTCCAAACCCACCAATAGCAATATAGTCTCCATCTTTAATCATATCTCGTACCACATCTTTAACATTGGCTAATTTTGACTTCATTGCACGGGATTTATTTCTGAAAAATGCACGCGCATGGTCCGGATCGGGATCTGTAAACAGTTCATTTTTTCCGGATAGTAGTTGTTCTTTCATATCGCTATCATGTACACTCATGACCATAGTTTCCTCCTGCTTGCTATATTAAATAATACGAACATTATAAATTTGGTTGAACATACAATCAAATATATTCGTTTTTAAGCAATCTGTACTGTTTTTGCATCCTCCTTATATAATGTATCAATAATGGATTTATACTTTTCCTGTACCACTTTACGCTTAACTTTCAGAGTTGCTGTCAATTCCCCGGTTTCTTTTGAAAATTCACTTCTTATAATGCCCACTTTCTTTACAGTTTCATACCGTGCCAGCTTTTGATTGCATTTTTCAATATGCTCTTCCACAATCTTTTTGAACTGCTCATTTTCAAGTAAATCATTAAAGCTTGAATATGATATACCTTTTTCATTTGCAATACGTTCTGCCTGCTCCTGACTTATATTTACCAGTGCAGTTAAGTATTTACGTTTATCACCAATAACTATCGCCTGTGTGAATAATGGATCTGATTTTATTAAATTCTCAATTTTTTGTGGAGCCACATTTTTCCCACCTGATGTGATGATCAGGTCTTTCTTCCTGTCAGTGATCATTAAAAATCCTGCATCATCAAACACCCCAATATCACCACTCATAAAATATCCATCTGGAGTAAACGACTCTTTTGTTTCTTCAGGCATCTTCCAGAACCCTTTAAAGACATTGTCACCCTTTATCAATATCTCCCCATCATCAGCAATTTTAATATCAACAC
>JAOAIH010000059.1 GCA_026414805.1 Spirochaetota bacterium
CAAAAGAACACGTTCTTTTAGCACGCCAGGTTAACGTTCCTTATATAATTGTTTTCCTAAATAAAGTTGATATGCTTGATCCAGCGGATAGAGATGAGCTTGTTGAGCTTGTTGAAATGGAAATTAGAGATCTGCTTAATAAATATGAATTCCCTGGAGATACCATTCCTATTATCCCCGGTTCTGCATTAAAAGCAATGCAGTGCGGCTGCGGAAAGAAGGAATGTGAAGCATGTGCTCCAATTCTAAAATTGGCTGAAACGCTTGATACCTATATTCCAGAACCAAAGCGTGATAGAGATAAGCCTTTCCTAATGCCTATTGAAGACGTATTTTCAATAACCGGCCGTGGTACAGTTGTAACAGGAAGAATTGAGCGAGGCGTTGTACGAACAGGTGATGAAGTTGAAATAGTGGGTTTTGGCGAAACCAAAAAGACGGTTGTTACCGGAGTTGAAATGTTTAGAAAAGTTCTTGATGAAGGTATCGCTGGTGACAACGTTGGTTGTCTGCTTCGTGGTATTGGCAAAGATGAAGTTGAGCGAGGTCAGGTACTTGCAAAACCGGGATCAATTACACCTCATAAGAAATTTGAAGCTGAAGTATACGTATTATCAAAAGAAGAAGGTGGTCGTCACACTCCATTTTTCAGCAACTACCGTCCACAATTTTATTTTAGAACCACTGATGTTACCGGTATTATACAGTTGCCTGAAGGTGTGGAAATGGTTATGCCAGGTGACAATATTAAGATGACTGTTGAGCTAATAACACCTGTTGCAATGGAAGAAACTCTCAGATTTGCAATACGAGAAGGTGGACGAACAGTTGGTGCTGGTGTAGTTTCTAAAATATTAGAGTAAATTCTATTGATTTGTACATAAGCTTATATGATAGTTGTCAGGCTGGTGTGATATCAACCTGACAACTATTTACGATATATTTGAAAATTTATCTGTTTAGAAGATTGTATGTATACGATCTGTTTGTACGTAAAAATTTGATATATCTTGAGTGAAAGAAGGGTATTACTGTGGCAAAGCTTACGGGACAGCGAATAAGAGTAAAATTGAGATCATTTGATCCATATTTATTAGATCAATCGGCAGCTAAGATAGTTGCGACTACTAACAGGAGTGGGGCAAAAGTAGCAGGGCCTATACCGCTACCCACACGGATTGAAAAATTCTGCGTTTTGCGATCACCTCATGTTAATAAGAAGTCGCGTGAGCAGTTTGAAATACGAACTCATAAGCGCCTGATCGATATCATCGATCCTAATTCTGATACAGTTGAAGCGCTTATGAAGTTGGAATTGCCTGCTGGTGTTTCTGTAGATATAAAATCATAATTACTTCATCATATAAGGAAGTTTAGTAGAGAGCTCTTGATAAAGAGTATGATAGTCTTATAATCGATGCATGGGATAAGAAAATGAAAAAGGCGTTAATTGGCAGAAAGATAGGCATGAGTCAGATTTTTTTAGACGATGGGACAGTGATTCCTGTTACTGTGTGTGAGCTTGGTCCATGTATTGTGGTCCAGAAGAAAACCGTTGAAAGGGATGGCTATAATGCATTGAAACTTGGATTTGGTGAAGCAAAAGCGCATCGTCTAACCAAACCTATATTAGAAGATTTAAAGAAGAGAAATCTTCCGTTGCTGAAAGTATTCAAAGAAGTTGATAATTTTGATGAAAATCTTCAGGTAGGAAGCGTGATAACATGTGATATATTTTCTGAAAATCAGGTGGTGGATGTTACCGGTGTATCTAAAGGGAAAGGATTTGCTGGTGTAATAAAGAGACATGGGTTCCACGGAGGAAGGGAAACGCATGGTTCTAATTTTCACAGAGCACCAGGATCCATGGGAGCAAATACATTCCCTGCTGAAGTATGGAAGGGAAAACGATTGCCGGGAAGGCATGGTGGAAAAACCGTAACAGTGAAAAATTTGAAGATAGTAAAAATAATTAAAGACAAGAATCTGGTATTAATATCTGGTGCTATTCCTGGTACCGTTAATTCAATTATTACAGTACGAAGCAAATAGGCAGGATTATTATGGTTGTTGATGTATACACAGTTGATGGAAAAGTAAAAGGTCAAATTGAGCTGAATGAGACCATCTTTAATGCAAAGATTAATGATGTGCTGATATATGAACTTATCAAAGCTGCAAATGCCAATTTGCGTCAGGGGACCCATGATACTAAAGAGCGTTCTTTAGTCTCAGGAGGTGGCGCAAAACCATGGCGCCAAAAAGGCACAGGGAGAGCTCGTCAAGGGTCAATACGTGCACCGCAATGGAAAGGTGGTGGCACTGTGTTTGGACCACACCCGCGTGATTATAGGATTGAATTGCCTAAAAGCATAAAGCAGGAAGCTTATAGGTCGCTTTTGTCACTGAAATTTAAAGAAGGGGCTATTAAAATTGTTGAGGATTTTTCGGTAGCAAATGGCAAAACAAAGGAGATAGCTACTATAGCTAAAAAGCTTAATGTAACAAAAGGTGTACTGATCACTGATAGTGATGATGCATTGTTAAAACGAGCAATCCGAAATATTCCTTGGTTTATATATAACAATGTAAAGCGGTTATCAAGCAGGGATATATTCTATACAAGGACAGTTCTTATAACCGAGAGCGCTGCAAAAATTATTAATTCGAAGTATGCAAAAGGTGAGTAAGTTATGGATGTGAACGATATCATAATACGCCCAGTCATCACTGAAAAGGCAACTGAGCTTGCAAAACTCAATAAGTATGTTTTCAGAGTACATAAGAAGGCAAATAAGGATATGATAGAGAAGGCTATACGAAGTATTTTTGGTGTCACACCGGTAAAAGTCAATGTTATGATAGTGAGGGGCAAGCGAAAAAGAGTACGATATAACTATGGATATACAGCTTCATGGAAAAAGGCGATAGTTACGCTGAAAGAAGGCGATAAAATAGATGTTTTTGAAACAAAATAAGAAATTTTTACTATAAGCGATAAAGGTAACGACGATGGGTTTGAAAAAGTATCGGCCATTAACACCAACATTACGATATCAGACAGTGCTTGACTTCAGTGAAATAACTACTGATGAACCATTGAAGTCGCTTACAAAAGGCAAAAAAAGCTATGCTGGCAGAGGCTTCAAAGGACAGATTTCAGTTAGAAGAAAGGGTGGTGGACATAAGCGCCGTTATAGAATTATTGATTTCAAGCGCAATAAATATAACATTGAAGGTAAAGTTGCTTCAATAGAGTATGATCCTAACAGAAGTGCTAACATTGCGTTGATAGTGTATAAGGATGGTGAAAAGCGGTATATTGTTGCACCTGACTCACTTAAGGTAGGGGATACAATAATATCCGGCGAAAATGTTGAGGTTAAACCAGGCAATGCGATGCCATTAAAGAATATACCTGATGGTACAAATATCTATAATATTGAATTGCATAAAGGTAAAGGTGGGCAGCTTGTTCGCTCAGCCGGCGTTAGTGCTGTTATTACAGCAAAAGAAGGAGCTTATTGCCTGATAAAATTGCCTTCAGGTGAAATACGAAAAATTCATAGTGAATGTTTTGCAACCATTGGTGAGGTAAGCAATAAAGATCATATTAATGTGGATATTGGGAAAGCGGGAAGGAGCCGATGGTTGGGTCGTCGACCTAAGGTAAGAGGCGTTGCAATGAACCCGGTTGACCATCCTCTTGGTGGTGGTGAAGGTAAAACATCTGGGGGAAGACACCCCTGTTCACCAACTGGAAAGCCTACAAAAGGCTTTAAGACCAGAAGGAAGAAGAAATACAGCGATAAAATGATAATTAAACGAAGGAAGTAATTGCTATGGCTCGTTCATTGAAAAAAGGACCGTATGTTGATATAAATTTGTTTAAAAAAATTGAAGAGATGAATTCAACTAATACTAAAAAAGCCATAAAAACATGGTCAAGAAGGTCTACAATTTTTCCGGAAATGATTGGCCATACTATTATGGTTCATAATGGTAAGAATTTTATTCCAGTATATGTGACTGAAAATATGGTTGGGCATAAGTTGGGTGAGTTTGCACCCACAAGAACATTCAGAGGCCATGCGGGCAAAGATGATAAGGTAGCAAAGAGGGGCAAATAAATGGAAACACGAGCATTATCACGGTATAACAGAATTTCAGCAAGCAAGGCACGATTGGTGGCTAATGAAATTCGGGGTTTTTCATTTCCGGAGGCTATTGACATATTAAAAGCTATACCCCGTAAGGCATCCAAGTTGATAATGAAAACTCTGTATTCAGCAGCAGCAAATGCAAAGTATTCCAATCCTGAAGTGAGGGAAAATAATTTATACATCAAGAAAATAGTTGTAGATGAAGGTCCAACGATGAAACGTTTCAGACCTCGTGCTCGCGGACGAGCATCACGAATACGAAAGAGAACAAGTACAATTGAAATAATTTTATCTGATGAAAATTAATCAGTAAAAGGTGTTATAATGGGACAGAAAGTTAATCCAATAGGACTAAGAATAGGAATTATCCGAACATGGGATTCGGTATGGTTTGCCGAAAAAGATGAATATCGGAAAAATCTCCATGAGGATATTCAGATACGAAAGCATATAATGAGTAAATTTAAAGCTGCAGGAATTGCAAAGGTTGGCATTGAACGATTCCCTGATAGGATTAATGTATATATTCATACTGCACGGCCAGGTTTACTTATTGGACGAAAAGGGGTTGATATAGAAAACTTGAAAGAGGAATTACAGAAGAAAGTTCAGAAAAATGTAAATATATATGTTCAGGAAGTTAAAAAACCTGAACGTGTTGCAAAATTGGTTGCCGAACAGATAGCTGCACAGATTGAAAATCGTTTCCCTTACCGTAGAGCTATCAAGCAAGCTATAACAGCTGCAATGCGAAGTGGAGCATTGGGGATTAAGGTTAATATTTCGGGGCGATTAAATGGCGCAGAAATGGCTAGGGATGAGTCTTATAAAGAGGGAAGGATTCCCCTGCATACGTTACGAGCAGATATTGATTATGGCTTTGCAGAAGCTCTCACAACATTTGGGCTTATCGGGATAAAAGTGTGGATCTATAATGGCGATGTCCTTTCCAATGTTGAAGAGCAGGAAGAAGAAAAATTTGCATTACGTAAAAAATCACGATAATTGAATAAAGGTGCACGAGTATGTTGATGCCTAATAGAACAAGGTACAGAAAAGTACAACGTGGTAGAATGAAAGGGAAGGCACTCCGTGGTTCTACTATCCATTTTGGCGAGTATGCATTAAAATCAATTGAATGTGGTGAAATTAATTCACGACAGATTGAAGCAGCTCGTATTGCCATCAGCCGTAAAGTTAAACGTGGTGGTAAATTATGGATTAGAATTTTTCCAGACAGGCCTTTTACCAAAAAACCAGCTGAAACGCGAATGGGTAAAGGGAAAGGAAATCCCGAAGGTTTTGTGGCACGTATTAAGCCTGGAAGAATTTTATTTGAACTGGCTGGTATTGATGATGCCATTGCACGAGAAGCATTGTTATTGGCAGCTCATAAATTGCCTGTTAAAACAAAGATTATTTCAATACATGATACTAATTAGTGTTGGAGTTGTTCAATGAAGGGTAAATTAGATGAATTGACCATAGATGAGCTGAAAAGAAGTTTGCAGGAAGCAAAAGAAGAACTACGAAAAGAGCGATTTAAAAGAACAGTAAGCAGAGTTGAAAATCCCAAAAAGGCAATGCTGCTGAGAAAGCAGATTGCACGAATTTTAACCTTGTTAAGGGAATATGAGTTAGGCAAAAGGACATTACGAAGTAAATAATTTTGGTGGTAAATAGTTATGGAAGGTAAAAACCGAAAACAGATCGTTGGTAAAGTTGTAAGCAATAAAATGGATAAGACGATAGTAGTTGAAATTGAGAGGATGATGATGCATCCAAAGTATCACAAGTTTGTTCGCAAGACTAAAAGAGTAAAAAGCCATGATGAACGAAATGAATGTTCAATTGGTGATGTTGTCCTTATTGAAGAAACACGACCATTATCAAAGGAAAAGCGTTACCGTTTAGTGAAGATAGTTGAAAAGGTAAAATAGGGTTAGTGCTATGATTCAGGTTCAAACAATGTTAGATGTTGCCGATAACAGCGGTGTTAAAAGAGTACAATGTATAAAAATATTAGGTGGTACCAAAAGGAGATATGCATCTGTTGGTGATGTTATAATTGTTGCCGTAAAAGATGCACACCCCTCATACGGATTGAAAGACTCCACTGGGAAGAAAGTTCATGGTAAAGCTGTGCTCAGGGCTGTGGTTGTGCGGACAACAAAACCCGTACGGCGACCTGATGGTTCATATATTCGCTTTGATGATAATGCAGTGGCAATTATTGATAATAAAGGTGAGCCTAGAGGATCACGTATATTTGGACCAGTAGCACGAGAGTTGCGAGATAGGAATTTTCTTAAGATAGTTTCTTTAGCTCCAGAGGTACTATAGAGGGTGTGACTATGGTGAGAACTCGATTAAAAAAAGATGATATGGTGATGGTTACAACAGGCGCTGACAAAGGCAAACGGGGTAAAGTACTGTTTGTTGATAGGAAGCGCGGCAGGGTAATTATTGAAGGAGTAAATTTAAGGAAAAAATTTGTGAGGCCTTCACAGGAAAATCCTAAAGGTGGGCAGATAGAGTTGCCCTATCCAATACATATTTCAAATGTGATGATTTTTTGCGAAAAGTGTAAAAAAGCTGTGAGGGTTGGTATTAAAATAGATGGTAGTGAAAAATATCGCGTATGCAAAAAATGTGGTAAACGAATTGGTTAGAGAGGGAAATAATGGCAGCACGATTGCGTATAATATACGAAAAGGAAATTAAAAAGCGATTGATGGATAAGTTTAAATATTCATCAGTTATGCAGATACCAAAAATTGAGAAAATAGTCCTCAATGTTGGAGAGGGCGAAGCGCATTCTAATCCTAACTTGCTAAAATCTATTATTGAAGAGCTGTCGCTCATTACCGGACAAAGGGCTGTAAAGACTGTTGCTCGGAAATCAATTGCAGCGTTCAAGATTCGTGAAGGCTATGACGTGGGTGCACGTGTTACCTTACGTGGAGATAAGATGTATGAATTTTTAGATAGGCTCATTAATGTAGCTCTTCCTCGAGTTCGCGACTTCAGAGGACTATCGCCAAATTCATTTGATAATTCAGGTAATTATAATTTTTCTGTCAAAGAACAAATTATATTTCCAGAAATTAACCTTGATAAAGTTGAAAAAATCTATGGTATTAATATAACAATTCAAACAACAGCAAAAAATGCCAACGAGGCTCGTGCGTTGCTTGAAGAATTCAGATTTCCATTCCAAGAAGTGAGGTAAATCAGGTGGCTAGCGAAAGAATGTTTGCAAAGGCCAGAAGAGAGCCTAAGTTTAAAGTTCGTCAAAGAAATCGATGTAAGGTATGTGGTAGGCCGCGAGGCTACTACAGGCGGTTTGAGCTTTGCAGGGTTTGTTTACGGAAATTAGCCGGTGAAGGCTTAATCCCGGGTGTCAAAAAATCATCCTGGTAAAATTTAATAGGGAGTAATAGCGTTATGAGTTGTATTTCTGATCCAATTGCAGATATGTTGACCCGAATGCGAAATGCAATTAATGCAGGCCATGTCAAAGTTGATATACCCTCATCAAAGATGAAGTTGGCAATTGCAAAAATTTTAAAAGATGAAGGTTTTATAAAAAATTATAAACTTATTGATGATAACAAGCAAAAAATATTGCGAATTTATCTTAAATATAGTGCTGATAATCAATCGGCTATTCTTAAGTTAAGACGTATTAGCACTCCAGGTAGAAGAGTGTATATTAAAGCTGAGGATTTAAAGCCGGTATACAATAATATGGGTATAATGATTCTTTCTACATCAAAAGGTATTATTACTAACAAAGCCGCCAAACAGCTTAATATTGGCGGAGAAGCGTTATGTGAGATTCTATAAGGGGCAGCTGGATATGTCTAGAATAGGGAAAAAACCAATAGTGATACCAAATGGTGTATCAGTTGATGTGAGTGGTAACGTGATAACTGTTAAAGGTCCTTTGGGGACACTGCAACGTGAATTGCAAAATTCTATTAATGTGGCTATCGAAAATAATATGATTAATATAACGAAAAAAGACCCACAGTCAAAAGACAAGAAAGTAAATGCATTATGGGGATTGACCAGAGCATTGATAAATAATATGGTTATTGGCGTGTCTGCTGGGTTTGAAAAAAATCTAGAGATAGTTGGTGTTGGATACAGGGCAACTCAGAAAAGCAACGATGTAGAATTTCAGCTAGGATATTCTCACAGCATATTGTTTTCGCCACCTGCAGGAACTAAAGTAGAAGTTGTTGAACCAACAAAGCTAAGGGTTAAAGGCATTGATAAGCAACTGGTTGGACAAGTAGCAGCCAATATCAGGAAATTACGTCCACCTGAACCATATAAGGGTAAGGGCATTCGCTATAAGGATGAACAGATTAGAAGAAAAGCTGGTAAGACTGGTAAGTAAGACTAATAGACTGTAAGGGATATAATTATGAATAGATTGAAGTTGAAAAAAGTAAGATACATGCGCAGAAGAATGCGTGTGAAATCAAAGATAAAAGCTAATACACAGCGACCCCGTATGTGTATTTCCCGCAGTAATAAAAATTTTTATGTTCAGATTATTGATGACAGCAAAGGGCACACGCTGGTAAGTGCTTCAACGTTAGAAAAAGATTTTCATATAAGCAAAAACCGATGCAATAAAGCTGCAGCTAGAGAATTAGGGAAGATAATTGCCCAGAGAGCTGTCGCCAAGAATATAAAACAGGTGGTTTTTGACAGGAATGGATACCTTTATCATGGCAGGATAAAGGAATTTGCTGATGCAGCTCGTGAAAATGGATTAGAATTTTAGGGGAGATAGTAATGAAGATTTTGAAAAAACGAGTAAAACCCGAAGGACTGGAGTTATCAGAGAAAATAATTATTATCAACCGTGTTGCAAAGGTTGTAAAAGGTGGGAGAAGGTTTTCATTTAATGCTATGTCTGTAGTTGGTGATAATAAAGGCCATGTTGGTATAGGTTTTGGAAAAGCCAATGAGGTGCCTGATGCAATTCGCAAAAGCGTTGAAGATGCCAAAAAGAATTTATATAAAATTAATATTAATAAAAATACTATACCTCATGAAGTGATTGGGAAATTTAAATCAACACGTGTTATATTGAAACCTGCTGCTCCTGGTACAGGTCTTATTGCGGGTGATTCGGTGAGGGCAGTTGTGGAAAAAGCAGGGATAGTAGATATTTTATCAAAGACTCTTGGGTCACGGAACCCTGTTAATGTAACAAAGGCAACGATAAATGGGCTGTTACAACTACGGAGCCTGAAAGAAGCAGCAGATATGCGCGAAGTTCCGCTACCAAAGTTATGGCAACCATAAGAGGTATTATATGGCAAAGAAATTACGTGTGAAACAAATACGAAGTTATATAGGAGCAAAACCAAAGCAGAGAGCAACGTTACGTGCATTGGGATTGCGTAGAATGAATGCAGAAAGGATACATGAGGATACTCCAGTTATACGGGGTATGCTTAAGGTTGTGAAGCATATGGTTGAAGTTTCAGAAATCAACGAATAATGAGTAGCAGGTGGGAGTAATATGCAATATACATTGAAAAAACCTGAATATATAAAGAAGAAAAAACGTGTTGGGTGTGGCCCGGGAAGTGGGCATGGAAAAACAAGCTGTAGAGGGCATAAAGGCCAAAAAGCACGATCAGGTGCTCATTTTAAACCAGGCTTTGAAGGCGGGCAGATGCCATTGCAGCGAAGAATTCCAAAACGCGGATTCAACAACACTAAATTCAAAGAAGAAATGCAGATAATCAATATTAAGGATATAGCTAAGTTAGGAGTTCAGGAGATAACTCCTGAAATATTATACCAGAAAGGATTGATTAAATCGCAACTATTACCGGTTAAACTCCTTGCAAATGGTGAGATTACCTCTGCCGTTAGGGTTACTGTAGATGCAGTATCATCATCTGCAAAGGATAAAATAACAAAGGCAGGTGGTAGTGTTGTGTTACGATAATATTTATAAAAAGAGGTCATAAAAAAATAATGCCAAATGTAATTTCAAATATTTTTAAAATTCCTGAATTGCGTAGAAGAGTGTTATTTACCCTTTTTATTTTAGTAGTATATAGGATTGGCGCACATATCCCAATACCGGGTGTCAACATTGAAGCATTACGTTCTTATTTTGAGATGGCTGCAAAAAGCCATGGTGGAGGTTTTGTTGATTTTTTTGACCTCTTTGCTGGTGGTGCGCTGAAGCGATTTACCATATTTGCATTGGGGATTATGCCGTATATATCTGCATCAATTATAATGCAGCTTTTGACAGTTGTTATCCCAGCTATTGAAAAGCTATCTAAAGAAGGACCTGAAGGGTATAAAAAGATAAATCAATACACGCGTTATGGGACAGTGATTTTGTGTGCTTTGCAAGGATTTGGTCTTACTATGTGGATGAAGTCAATGACGTCTCCTAAAGGTACTGTTGTTCCACAGGATGCAGGCATAGGTTTTATTATCGTTGCGGTTTTGGCAATTACTACGGGAACAATGATATTAATGTGGCTTGGCGAGTTGATTACCGAGCGTGGGATAGGTAATGGCATATCGTTAATCATCTATGCCGGTATAGTTGTAAGGGCTCCCTCAGCGTTTGCTGATACAATGAATAGGATTATTAGTAGAAGTGACCCAATAATTGCACTTATACTAGTAGCATTATTCATAGGTGTTGTTGCAGCTTCAATACTATTAACTTTAGGTGTGAGAAAAATTCCTGTTCAGTATGGCAAACGTGTCGTAGGGAGACGTATGGTGCAGATGGCATCACAGGCAATACCTCTGCGCGTAAATGCAGCAGGTGTTATCCCTATAATTTTTGCTTCTTCCGTTATTCTTTTCCCTGCACAAATAAGCAATATGTTGGGAGCGACAGAATATGCAATTTTTACAAAGATCCAATACTGGCTTTCACCCGGGCATACTGCATATATGATACTTTATAGTTTGTTAATTATATTCTTCTGTTACTTTTATACAGCAATTCAATTTAATCCAAACGACCTTGCTGAAAATTTGAAAAAATATGGTGGTTTTATACCGGGTATACGGCCGGGTCAAAACACTGCTGATTATATCATGCATATTTTAAACAGAATAACCTTGCCAGGTTCCATTTTTTTAGCTCTTATAGCGATAGTACCTGATTTTATTATCCGCATATGGCCTGAAGAAGTATCCCATGAAATGGCATACCTTTTTGGCGGAACATCCCTGCTTATCATAGTGGGTGTTGCACTTGATACGTTGAAGCAGATAGAATCACAGCTTTTGATGAGGCATTATGACGGCTTCTTCAAAAAAGGAAGAATAAAAGGTAGAAGATATTAAATTGTTAGCTATATTGAATTTTTATACTATGATATTTTGAGGCGTTTTGGCTATTTTTATTTACAGTGAAGAGGAGATAAAGCGAGTTGAGGATGCATGCAGAATAACTGCTGCCGTTCTAGATGAGGTTGGTAAGCATGTTGCAGAAGGCATCAGTACTTATGAGCTTGACAGAATTGCAAGGGATCTAATAAGAAAGCATAAAGCAATACCAGCGTTTTTAGGCTACAAAGGGTATCCGGCAGCTATCTGTACATCAATAAATGAAGTAGTAGTTCATGGTATACCCAGTAAAGGACAAATATTAAAAAAAGGCGATATAGTTGGAATTGATATAGGTGTACAGTTTAATGGTTATTTTGGTGATGCAGCAAAAACGTTTATTGTTGGTAAGGTTGGCAATAACGTAAAAAAATTGCTTGAAGTTACAAAGGAAGCGCTTGAACGTGGTATTTTGCAGTGTAAGGATGGAAATCATCTTACTGATATATCGCATGCTATTGAATCACATGTAGTGCAGTATGGATTTCAACCTGTTCATGAGTTTGTGGGTCATGGCATTGGAAGGAATTTACACGAAGAACCTTCTATCCCAAACTTTGGAAAACCAGGCAAAGGTCCTGTTATAAAAACAGGAATGATTTTTGCCATTGAACCTATGATAAATGAAGGAACATATCAGGTTGAAATTTTAGAAGACGGATGGACAGCAGTAACTAAGGACAGAAAGTTTTCAGCGCACTTTGAACATACTGTTGCTGTTGTAAATGGAAGTCCTAAAATTTTAACACATATTTAAATTTACTGTATGAGGAGTTTTAATACGGATGGCCAAAGAAGAACCAATTGAAGTTGAAGGTGAAGTAGTTGAAGCCCTTCCTAATGCAATGTTCAGGGTCAAATTAGATAATGGTCATATAGTATTGGCTCACATCTCTGGAAAAATGAGAATGCATTATATACGCATTTTGCCGGGTGACAGGGTAACAGTGGAACTGTCGCCGTATGATCTAAGCAGAGGCAGAATAACCTATAGATCCAAATGACAGCTAATGATTGAATTGAGGTATTACTATGAAAGTCAGAGTTTCGGTTAAAAGAATTTGCAGTGATTGCAAAGTAATCAAACGTCATGGCGTTGTACGTGTGATATGTAAAAATCCACGTCATAAACAGCGACAAAAGAAAAGAACAGTGAAATAATAGAAAGTAGAGGTATATATGGCACGAATTGCAGGTGTTGATTTACCAAATAATAACCGTGTTGAAGTAGCGCTTACGTATATTTTTGGAATTGGTCTTTCGTCTTCAAAGAAAATTTTAGAGGAAGCAAAAGTTAATCCTGATACCAGAGTAAAAGATCTTACCGATGAAGAAATTAATCAATTAAGAAAGATCATTGAAAAAAGCTATAAGGTAGAAGGTGATTTGCGTACTCAGATTGCAATGGATATCAAACGGCTTATGGATATAGGTTGTTACAGAGGCATACGGCATAGGCGAGGATTGCCGGTACGAGGCCAGAATACAAAAAATAATGCTCGTACCCGCAAAGGAAATAGAAAAGTATCTGTTGGAAGCAAAAAGAAGAAATAGTAAGCAAAGATAGAGGTGTACAGTGAAGCAAAAAAGAACTAAGAAACAGGAAAAGAAGAATATACCGGTTGGCAAGGCGTATATTCAGGCTACGTATAATAATACTATTATTACAATTACTGATATGCAGGGCAATGTAGTATCATGGGCAACAGCAGGAGGTGAAGGTTTCAGAGGTTCACGAAAATCCACACCTTTTGCTGCACAGATGGCTGCTAAAGCTGCTGCACAGAAAGCAATGGACAATGCAAATATGAGAACCGTTGAGGTATATGTGAAGGGACCTGGTATTGGACGTGAAGCAGCAATTCGTTCATTATATCAGGCGGGTCTTAATATCTCAAAGATTAAAGATATTACACCTATACCCCATAATGGGTGCCGACCACGTAAACGAAGAAGAGTATAATGTGAGGGTTTAGTTTATGGCAAAGTATACAGGGCCTTTATGTAAATTATGTAGAAGAGAAATGACCCCTTTAATGCTGAAAGGGAGGCGATGCTTAACCGATAAATGTGCTATAAAGCATAAGAAATATCCCCCAGGACCTCCCCGTAAACGGAGAACCAAATTGTCGGATTATGGAGTACAGTTACGAGAAAAGCAGAAGATAAAACGCAGCTACATGCTGTTAGAAGCTCAGTTTAAACGTGTATTTGAAGAGGCCACACGGCTTAAAGGAGTAACTGGCGAGAATATGCTAGTATTGCTTGAAAGGAGGCTTGATAATGTTATTTACAGGTTGGGTTTTGCTTCTTCACGTTTACAGGCACGCCAGTTTGTTCAGCATGGCCATGTGTTAGTGAATGGAAAGCGCGTAGATATTCCATCGTATCTAATTAAAGTCAATGATATAGTTGAAATAAGGGAAGATTTTAAAACTAACACAATGCTGGAAGATGCTATAAAATTATCCAAAGCAGTAGGATCAGTTCCTCAGTGGTTAGAAGTTGACTATGATAAAAGAAGTGGCAAAATTATACGGTTACCTGAGCGCAAAGATATTGAGCCTATATTTAATGAACAGGTGGTTGTTGAGTTATATTCTAAGTAAGTAGTGCGGTTAAGTACGTGTTTATTTATTGGAGGTAATAATGTCCCATAAAAACCTATTGAAAGGTTTTCGAAGACCATCGAAAATTGTTTTTGAACATGATGAAGTTGATCAAAACTATGGAAGATTCATTGCTGAACCTTTTGAACGAGGGTATGGTTTAACGATAGGAAATTCTTTACGCCGTGTGTTATTATCATCGATTGAAGGTGCTGCTATTACTGCAGTTAAAATACAGGGTGTCCCTCATGAATTTACTGCTATTGATGGTGTAGTAGAAGATGTAACGCGAATTATTTTGAATTTGAAAAAGTTGCGATTTAAGTACGATAGCGAATTGCCAAAGGTATTGCATATTGTCAAAGATGGTGAAGCCGAGCTCACAGGAGCAGATTTTGCAATAGATAGTGATGTGGAAGTAATGAATCCTGAAACCCATATAGCAACTATTGAGCATGGTGGCAGGATTGACATGGAAGTGCAGATTGAACGTGGCAGAGGATATTTACCGGGGGAAATTAGCAAGTCCAATGTAGAAACGATTGGAGTAATTCCTATAGATGCTATTTTTTCTCCAATTCGAAAAGTGAATATTAAGGTTGAAGATACTCGAGTTGGACAGCGTACAGACTATGATAAGCTTATAATAGAAATATGGACAGATGGGTCTATTAAACCTGAGGATGCGCTGGCGCAGGCTGCAAAAATTATAAAAGACCACATGACCATATTCATTAACTTTGAAGAGGAAGTTGAAGAAGAAGAAGTTGCAGTAGATGAAAGTCATGATAAGCTAAAGGTTATACTTGCAAAATCAATTGATGAGCTGGAATTTTCGGTACGTGCATATAATACATTGAAGAGTCTGGAGCTAAATACACTTGCAGATGTGGTACGTAAAACCGAAGATGAGCTTAAAAAATCAAAGCATTTCAGTGAGCAAGTGCTGGCTGAAATTAAAAAGAAATTAGAAGAACATCATTTGAGCTTAGGAATAAAGGATTAAGAGGTAGTATTATTATGAGACATCGAAATAATGTTAGACAGTTAGGACGATCGCATGAGCATAGAAGAGCTATGTTTGCTAATATGGTGACTTCACTGTTTCAGCATGAAAGAATAATCACCACCAAGCAAAAAGGCAAGGAGTTAAAACGGATTGCTGAGCGTTTAATCACACGTGCAAAGGAAAACTTAAGTCTGACCGAAAATGACACTGCTCGAAAACTTCACAATAAGCGTGAGGTAATGCGACTTATAAAAAATGAGGATATTGTAAAAAAGCTGTTTGATGATATTGCTCCACGTTTTGTGACGCGGCCGGGCGGTTACACTCGTATGTACTTACTTGACAGGCGTGAAGGTGATGCCGCACAGATGGCAATAGTGGAGCTTGTAGTAAGGACAGAAACAAAAGAGACTAAGAAAGAAAATAAAAAAGAAGATAAAAAAGAAAAGAAAGACAAAAAAACCACAGCATAAGCTGTGGTTTTTTAATTGCTATCTGCCTGAAAATGGTAGAACTATTTTTGTGTTTTCTTCTCCAGTCGGGCTTTTTCAATTGAATGAACTAAACTCATATTATCGTTGGCATCAACTTTAAACTCTTCAGGTATACGGTCATCATAAATGGGGTCAAGTCTATTGCTTTCAAGCCCATATTTACGCTGAATGGTATCTAACTGGTGTACTTTTACCATTTTGTGAATCTCAATTCCATATTGTTTTGCAAGCCGGCAATAATCAATGACTGCCATATATTGTTTTATAATAAACTCCAGTTCATCATGTTTAATATTTTTCTTTGATTTGAGATACACTACATCCTGATTTTTGTATATATTTTTTGCTTCCTGAAGTTTCCTATAACCATTCTTGAGGTATCGTTCAATCGTTTCCCTGTCAAAAAACAGATGATATTCTTCTGGATTATAGGGTTTTATTTCTTCAACCGGATTGTATGGTTTTTGAAAATATTTTTTTAAAGTGCTATTTTTGTCATATTTTATCATAATGTCAAAAGATTGCTTTGATGTTGAGTCAAGAATTTGCTGTGCTCTATTAATATACAAAGTGGCAAGAGTATCGGTAAGAGCAACAAGTTCCTGTTTTACCTTGTAATATTTCTGATGTGCGCTGTCAAAATTTTGACCATAATATTCTTCGGATGCATTCTGAAAAAGATTTTGAATTTCCTGATATTTGTTTTTTGTAGCTTCATCGCCAAAGTTTTCTATCATGATGCGAATCTGTCTTAAAAGCGAAAGTGCAAGGAAATAATCATTCTGTGCTTTCACTGCAGTAGATACAGCAAATGATGTGGTTGCCGTGACCAACACTGTAATTATTGTAAATAGTATAATCAGATACTTGTGCATATCGTTAACCTTCATGTCATAGTCTTTTTTATTGTATCGGTAAACTGCAAAGACTGCTTAAGCAGTATATTTATGTATTTACAGGACCATTTGCCAGTAACTATCGCCAAAATTTTTAAGCGATAGTTACCTTGAAAGTAAATATTTGGTTGCAAAGTTATATGCAATGCGATTCAATGAGAATAATAATTGCAGTATGTTCTGAGGGATGAATGTATGGAAGAAGACAGCAAGAAGAAGATATCGTTTAGGCAGAAAAACCCTACCATTTGCCCGGTGTGTGGTTATGAATTTTACCGAGAAGAGATGCTGACAGGTGGTGGGAGGCTTATTGCCGGCAAACTTACCGATGAATTGCGAAGAACCTATGAAAAAAACGAAAAGTGGGGCGTAATTTACCCGCTGGCATACGTTGTGACGGTATGCCCACGATGCTACTATGCTGCATACCCAAAGGATTTTTCCACGCTGCAGGCTGATGAAATGCAAAAAATTAATGCTACAACATCTGCTCGCAAGCAGTCTATTGATAAATTTTTTGGCGGGCTTGATTTTAATCAGGACAGAGGCCTTTATCATGGAGCAGCATCATATCTGCTTGCCATGGATTGCTACTCATTCAGGAATAAAAATGTGGCACCAACGTTTAAGATGGCAGTAAGTGCCATACGGGCTGCGTGGCTTTTTGGGGATTTAGCTAAATTAGAGCCTGAAAAACCCTATAAAAAGATTTCAGATTTTTTTTATAAAAAAGCTTATGACTACTATTTTAAGGTAGTAGATATTATTCAGACAGGTGCTGAGCCAGCTGATGCTGCGGGGAATATGGGCCCTGATATTGATAAGAACTGGGGCTATGATGGGATACTCTATATGTGTGCAATTCTTACCTTAAAAGTAGGAGCAAAAGAGCCAGATTTGCAAAAACGTATTGAAAATTTTGAACGTACCAAACGTTATTTGAGCAAATTATTTGGTACCGGTAAAGCGTCAAAAAGCAAACCAGGGCCCCTTTTGGATATGACACGTGATTTATATGACAAGATGAATGAGATGTTAGACCAATGGAAGTCACAGAATCCAGAGTGAGGTATGCTCTCATAGTACAGTATGATGGCACTGCATATAGCGGGTTCCAGATACAAAATAATGCACATTCCATACAATATGAATTAGAAAATGCGTTGCACATACTTACCAGGGAAGAAGTGAGAATTGTAGCTGCAGGACGCACTGATGCAGGTGTCCATGCTCTAGGGCAGGTAGTGCACTTTGATTTGCATAAAAAAATCCCAGCCGATAAGCTGTGCATAAGTCTTAATGGTATTTTGCCGGGGGATATTGCAGTCAAACATGCATATTGTGTTGATACCAATTTTCATGCGCGGTACAGTGCCATTGCACGAGAATATAATTACCTTATTTATAATCATCCATATAAAAGTCCTTTCATGCGATACCGTGCGATGTGGGTGCGTGAACATATTGATATAGAATTTTGCAGACAAGCCGCATCATACTTAATTGGTGAAAAGGATTTTGCGTCATTTTGCAAAAAAACATCAGCTGATGAAGGTACAGTCAGGTTTATTGAATATATTAACGTTGAACGGGTGATTGACGACCTGATTGTATTTACAATAAAAGGGAATGCTTTTTTGCATAATATGGTACGGATAATTGTAGGAACCGTATTGCAACTTTTACATCGGGGTCAGAGCCCTGAGACAATGCAAAAGATTATTGAAAGCCGTGATAGAAATAGAAGCGGCCCAACCGCACCTGCATATGGGTTGTACCTTAAAAAAGTATATTATCCACAAGAATATGATTTTTTAAATGTGTAACAAAAAAGGATAAATAGTTTCGTATTTGTAGTGATGATTGCAATGAGCCATTATCTATTTAAATATAAAAAAATAATTATTGACACATTATTGTACAAAAACAATGTTTATTGGAACAAAAAGAAGGATGAATACCGTGAAATACAGAATATACAGCGCAATTGTTGTGTGCATCATGCTAAGTATGTGTACTGCCGTGTATGCACAGCGTAAAAAGGCAGATTATTTTTTAAAACCACAAGCAGGCATCTGGTTTGGGCCGGTGACGCCAGTATTTTCAACTGCAGATGATGTTGATACAGCACTGTGGGGCGGCGGCTTTGTGCGCTTCAATGTGCTGTCGCTTCCGCTGAAAGTGGGATTTGATTCATCCTATGAGCATTTTAAATCTGAAGGCGTGAAAGAGCTCACGGTAATTCCTGTATATGGCAATATATTGTGGAGGTTGCCCATCGATATGCCAATAGCCTTTCAGCTAAAGGGTGGGGTTGGAAGCGCCAAAGTTACCATTGAGCCTGAAAGAGCAAGCCAGTGGGATCCGTTAGGAATGCTTGGATTTGAACTGTCGTTTCCTGCAGGCAAATGGATTAATATAGGCCTTCGCATTGATTATCTTTTTATTTATGAAGGCCACATAGAAGGTGCACGCAAAAATGGGCACATCGTAAACACAGGATTAACACTTTATCTAAATATTGGGATATAATTGAGTATGAAAAAGCTTATATACATAGTATTTTTTTGGGCGATAGCTCTTTCTATAGGATGTACCGGCAAAAGAGCACTTTTTGATGAGCTATCCGGCAGCCGCCTGACGGTATTGCTCAAAGGTACATTTGAATCAACTACTGATAGCAACAGCGTGCGTAATTGGGATACTACAGTTACAGGAACAAAAATAGATGATTCTGTTAATGATTTTATAACCGATAGCTATGAAAACTATCCTACCACATTTATGGTAGATATTGCTGAGATGCGACTTGATGATGATAAAGTAGCAAATTACCGGCAGGTATTTACTGCACAAGTAAGTGACAGCGATCCTTTTTTTAACGGGCAGGGCGTGCGCGTGAAGTGTGATGATGTGAAGCCGGGAAAAACGTATCACACTGTAAAATTGTATATACGCAAGCTTATATTTGACAATGCAACACAGTGGCATATAGACCCAACCAACACAGTTGTGCGGGATGATGATCCTGAGGTAATATTCCATGAAAAAACAGTGAAAGGATTTGATTTTAACCAGCTTATGGTAAATACCTATTATGATTACCTTAAAGAAAATTACCAGGACATCAACCGTGTATTTCCTCTGGTAATTCCTATTGATGGTGGATTGCGTGTTAATCAGGATGAAGAGGTGGTGCTTGAAATACGACTGGTAATCAAAAATTTTATTAAGCTTTATGAATATGATTTTACCAACGAAAGTGGATATGGAGCCGCATACCACTTTTGGGCGCCAAGCGACTGGCTGAGGGATGTACACCCAAATGATGTGTACATTGGTGGCAATCTTTTAGGAGTGGCGCGAGTTTACCGGAAAAATCAGGTGGCAACCGTAAGTGGAACTACGGGGAGCAGTGGATATGTCATTGCCATACCTGCTACTGATATTAATGGGAATAATCAGACAATCGCGGATTATTTGTTGGATAATAATAATCCTGGTTGGAGTAGACCAGTTTATCAGCCTCCTGCACCTTCAGTGAAAGTTGGAACAGTAGAAGGTTATCTGGATTACTATTTGCGGTATGAGCAGTACAAAATTGAGTATAATGCATTTGTTGCTGCTGTGAATGCAACAGATAATACAAACTATGAATATGTATGGAATACATATGATGGATATAAATGGTCACTGCGCTTACCTCCGCTGGTAGCTCATACAGGAACTGGTAATAACTATACTTTGACTAATGTGCCGTTTGGTAATTACTTATTTTACTTTGTAAATGATACAGCTGTGCAGTATGGGACATTGCCAGATGTTGGTAATGTAAATAGTTATACGAGTAATCCTGTAAACATAAATACCAGTACTGTTATCGTCAATTTTTAGTAACTTCAAGTTTGAAGTGCAACATTTAGATGATGGTGTAGCAGTTCATAGGGAAATTTTAAAATTCCGTGATTTTCTTGGTTTTACATTTATTGCATCCTGTATAGCACGAACATCATCATCTTTCAAGTG